>JAEYVS010000146.1 GCA_023429265.1 Bacteroidota bacterium
TTTGTAAAAACAAGAGTTTCCGAAACGATGTTCATATTGAATTTTTTTTTTGTTCGTTCACTTCAAAAGATTATACCACCAATTATCACCGATTTCACCCCCAAGGGGGTCCCTTGGGGAGAATTACACTATTTTTTATCGTATTTGTACTCAGCCACTCCCAAAGGGATGCCTTTGGCATAATTATCACGAATTTATTTGATTCTAATTGTCACTGATCAGAATCTTAATTTGTACGAATAAAACTTTACTTTCATGCGAGACTGGTAACACCAATTACTGCGGAAAAGATAACACATTGCCATCCCGATAAATCGGAATACCACTTATCTTAATAGGGCATTAATATTATATGTCAAGAAACGAGCGAATAAATTACGTTCAAGCTATCATAAAGATAGTAACATTTACGGTGAATGTCAAGGCATTATGTTTATACGTTTCAAATTAATCCACAAAAGAAGCTATCATTTTTAAAGTAAAATTACTATAAATTATTATTGTCTTGCAAATAAGAAATTGTAAAAACAGGTTGACAATAGTAAGTTTTGTAATTATTTTATAATATCTCACATCACTAAAACTCCGGGGCTAATGAAAAAAATATTTCTTTTCATATTATTTATTTATTCAAATCCTATTTCTTCTAATGCCCAATGGATAAGTCAACCAATCGGTACGCTAGAAAATATCTGGGACATAGAATTCATTAATGGTAATACAGGATGGGCATGCGGGGAGGGCAGCACGATATTAAAAACCACTAACGGAGGAATGAACTGGGTTCATCAACAAGCAAGTATATCTAATGAGATACTCACTGGAATTCATCCTGTTAATGAAAATATTATATATTGCGTAGGGTATTTCAGAGCCGTAATGAAAACTACAAACGGCGGCAGCAACTGGTTTACATTACAGAATAATAACCCCTGGAATAGTTATTTTGGAGTTTATTTCCTTAATAAAGATACAGGTTTTATATCCGGTGCATTGACGTATGTATATAAAACCACAAATGGAGGTATAACTTTTGATTCGATTTCAAACGGAAGTTCTTATAAAAGAGATTTTTATTTTAAAAATGATATGGAAGGCCTTATAGTAGGGGATGGGGCTATTGTAAATAAAACAACAAATGGGGGGCAAAATTGGTCTAATATTTTAATAAAGCCAATTTTTGAGAACTTCAGAAGGATCTCATGTTTTAATGATACGTGTTTTGTAGTAGGAAATGAATTTAAGGTTTATCGAACAATAAATTTTGGAAATACATGGGATAGTGTCGGATATGTAAACGGAGCAGATGAAATATATTGTTCAAAATTTACCAGCACTAAAATAGGTTATGCGGGTGGTTCATTCGGGAGGCTTTTTAAAACAACAGATGGAGGAGGTAGCTGGCTGCAGCAAAATACAAATAATGAACCGGGTTTTTTCCTTTCAATATATGGGTATAGTGATAGTGTTGTTTGGGTATGTGGAGGCAGTGTTAATGGAAGGATTTTATATACAGAAACAGGTGGTGAAACATTGGTTTCTGTTTCTCAATCAGGAAATAATTTACCTAATAATTTTAAGTTGAATCAGAATTATCCTAATCCATTTAATGCTCAAACATTAATTGAGTTTGATATAACAACAAAGGGAAATTATAAGTTTGAAGTTTATTCAATATTAGGTGAAAAAATGTTAGAAGGATTTGATAAAGAATTTTCACCAGGTAGTTATAGTGTAAACTTAAATATGAATTCTTTTTCAAGCGGCATCTACATTTACCGTGTTACAGGAAATGGAATCTCACTTTCAAAAACTTTAATGCTGGTAAAATGACTTAAAATTGATACGAGCTCCATAAATATAAAAGAGGACACCTACTTAACACGCCAATGTTTAAGTTTTATCATTGCCTTTTATAAGGTATATGATAAATAATGTCCTCTTTTTTATTTTTTTAACTTACAAAAAATAAAACCTTAAAGAAAATGAAAAACATAATTATTACGATAGCGCTGTTTTTCATAACAGCGAACTTCAATTTATTGTTTCCACAATCATTTAGCTTATATCAAGGTTGCGGAATGGAGGAAGTTACAACGAGTCCAGGTTCATCAGGCTCTCTCATTGGAGGATATTTAAAACCTCATAGAACGGATATTGATACGTCTGGAACAACTCCCCCGGAAGCAAAATTTCATATTTTGGTAGTGTTTGTTCAGTTTTCAAACGAAACTCAAGCAGCCGGCCACTGGCCGATAAATGATGAGCCTGATTATATGGATGATCTATTTGCAACATCTAAAAACCCAACAGGTGATTATTGGGGAAGATACAATGAGAACTCTGCTATGCTCAGTGACTGGTTTCAGGAGGTCAGTAAAGGCAGAATGCATGTAACCGGAAGAGCAGTAAATATAATTTTGGATCATCCCGATTGGTGGTATAATGCCAATGGAGGAATTAATACAATGAACGAAGAAATTTACGAAAAGCTTAAACACCCGTCATTAGGAATTATATGGACAGATTATGATCTATGGGCACCACCGGTTGGGGGTGTATTCAGATATAAAGCTGATAAATATGTGGATATGATATTTAGAATACACAGGTCCCGAAATGATACATTATTAGGAGGATATTCCGGTATTGCCATGCTAGGTGGTAGCGAATATATGATTGACAGTACGAATCAAATAAAAATTAACGGCGGATTTGCAGATATAGGCTCAGGACTTTCAATTCAACCTCGTGGAATTGCAACTAAAGAAGCAGTATTTGGATTTGCCCGCCATGAATATGGACATTATCTTTTTGGCAGCGGACATAATTCAATAGGGATAATGGGAGCCGGGGATATGTTCTTCACTCCCTGGGAGCAGCTTAAGCTAGGGTATTTTGATCCTATCATTGCAGATTATGGTACCGAAAACGAATACAATTTAGCTGATTATTCTTCTTATTATTCAGATGGAGAAATTCTAAAAGTGGAATTAAGCTCTTCATCGGATTTTTTGTTAATTGCCAATAGGATGAAAGATTCCAAATATGATGTTGCAATGTTAGGAGATACTTCAAGAGGATCTCCATTTTTAAATGTTGGTGATTATGGAAAAGGCTTATATATTTACCATAGTATGGGCGGATTTAATCATCCTTCCGCAATGGACCAGGAATGCGCAGACGGATTATTTAACTGGACACAAGACGGATATGGTGTCGCAGACTGGGAACCTCCAACAAATACTCCCTGGCTGCCTGTATTTGTAACAACCGCCGTAACCCGTTCGAACGATGATGGCTCTTTTGCTAACGCTTACGGTACCACAGCGTATGGAAAGGACGGAAGAAACGTTTTAGGAAAAAGGACAGATGATATTGTAGAAGGCAAATGGTTTAGTATAGGCAAAATGCACACTACACAGGGCGGTGAGGGGTTCGACAGACTATTTACCATAGCTCAACAGAATTGGACTTCCAGAGAACATTTTGGAGACAGATGGGATGCCTGGGATCTGGGTTATAATCAGGTATTTAGTCCATATTCTTCTCCGGCAACCCATACCAGCTCAAATGGAAGTTCGGGAGTTTTTATTTATTATGAATCAATTGATCATGGTGTTGCGAATATAAAAGTTTACAGGGATGGATATAACAACTTAGATGAAGATGAAATTTTGGAACTAACACCACCTTCAAGACCAATGGGAGTTCAAATTGAAAATTGTGATGAAGGTTCGATTTATAACGGCTGGCTAAGGCCTAAAATAACATGGCTTCACAATCTTGAGCCTGATATGACAAGAGGTGGAGGAATCGTACCTGAATATAAGCGCTATAAAATCTTCAGATCAATAGGAGCAGGAATGAATAGTTTAGTACCGGATGCTTATAGATATCCTGAAAATGTATATTCACATATTGCAACAGTTGACATAGGATCAAATTTAACTCCAACTTACATTGACACTTCATTACTTTCAATTTGTAATTCACAGCCAGATGCTTCTTGTCCACCTGTTTGCTGGGTGGAGATTCCTGTTCGATATAGAATTCAGGCAGTAGATAAGCATGATGATCTATCAAACTTATCAGAATTTGCTTATACAAATGCATACATAAATGATCCTGAAGGCGGTAATGAAGAAGAAGACAGTCCCCCCGGCTTTAATCAAAGTGACATTCCAACAGTATTTGATTTAAAACAGAATTTCCCAAATCCATTTAATCCTTCAACAAATATTCAATTCGATATTCCGAAGGATGTGTTTGTAAGTATTAAGGTATATGATATGCTCGGCAGGGAGGTTGCTGAGCTAGTAAATGAAGTTAAGTATGGGGGAAGATACATTGTTGGATTCAACGGTTCGAACCTCGCATCAGGAATCTATTATTACAAGATCAAAGCAGGTAATTTTGAACAGACGAGAAGGATGGTACTTATTAAGTAAAAAGTCAAAAGTGAAAAGTAAAAAGGAATAGGGGCGCTTGATGTTTGAGCGCCTTTTTTGTATGTGGAAGTCATTAGATTGTTGGTGATAACACCAACAATGGCGGAGTGATAACACCAACAATGGCGGAAATTGGGCCGCGATTAATTCACTTCTTGAAGTGTTATTATGATTAGAAATTTAATCCTCAATCGTGATTTCCTGCCTCTATTTCATTGTATTTATAATGCAATAAGGTTAAATTTTACCTTTAGCCTCTATAATAGAACGGCTTAACTTTCCAAATTACATAATGAGTGAAAATACAGGCACTTACTCACTAATTAAGACTTCCGAATTAGAGAACGGATCAGCCTTAAAAGTGGGTTTGATCGAGCTTAACCGCCCTGAAGTATTAAATGCATTAAACATTGACCTGATGAAGGAAGTTGTTTCAGCTCTTGAGTCATTTGACAAAGATGCAGGAATAGGTTGCATGGTGCTGACAGGCAATCAAAAGGCTTTTGCCGCGGGAGCAGATATTAAAGAAATGGCAGATGCTTCGGCAATTGAAATGCTTTTGAGAGACCAATTTGCCAGATGGGACAGGATAAGAAAGATCAAAAAACCTATAATTGCAGCAGTAAGCGGATTTGCATTAGGCGGCGGATGTGAACTGGCAATGACATGTGATATGATAGTTGCCGGTGAAGGAGCAAAATTCGGTCAGCCTGAGATCAACCTGGCTGTAATACCCGGCGCAGGCGGAACGCAGAGGCTCACGAAAGCTATTGGAAAGGCGAGAGCAATGGAAATGATCCTTACGGGGAAGATGATGACGAGCGGCGAAATGTTTGAAGCCGGTCTGCTGACTAAAGTGGTGCCGGACGAGGTATATCTGGAAGAGGCAGTAGAGCTTGCTAAAAGCATAGCATCAAAGCCGACAGTAGCAGTGCAGCTAGCAAAAGAATGTGTTTTAAAGTCATTCGATACAACAATTGAGACAGGACTTGAGTTTGAGAGGAAGAATTTTTACTTACTCTTTGCTACAGAAGACAAGTTCGAGGGTATGAATGCATTTATTGAAAAGAGAAAGCCCGAATGGAAGGGTAAGTAAAATTTTAAATTTAAACAGAACATTTTTGAAGATAATAATTTCATTTGTATTCGCATTCCTGCTGAGTACACAGCTATACGCGCAAAACGGTGTTCTTTCCGATAATCCGTTAAATGCCGAACAGATCATAGAACGGAATAAACCGTCACTGGTGTCCATCTGGTATCACACAGAAGACTTTTTTTCGTATTACACTTATTCATACAGCGGCGATACCACAATACTAAATGGCAGCGGTTTTTTCATTGATGAAGAGGGGATAGTGGCTACAAATTATCACGTGATAGAGTCGATAGATTCAATACTGGTTAAAACCAGTGACGGTACTTTTTATAACGCTGACCTGCTGCTGGTGGATGAAAATAATGACATTGCCATATTGAGGCTGAGAAACCCGGAAGGCTTGAAGTTCCCTGTGCCTAACCTGGGAAATTCCGACAATGTAGTTGTAGGACAAAATATTTTTGCAATAGGAAGCCCGCTTGGGTTTGAATACACGATCTCCGAAGGTATAGTAGCGGCAATACGTGAGAATGAAAAGGTAACGTTTAATGACCCCTATACATATATGCCAATCGAGAAAACATTTGATAAGGTAATACAAATAACGGCGGCTATATCACCCGGTAACAGCGGGGGGGCTTTATTTAATGCCAAAGGCGAAGTAATCGGCATTACAACATACTCTTACGGTTTTTATGGAAATCTGAACTTTGCTTCTTCAATTAATGCATTAAAGAACCTGAGGAACTCGGTGGATTTTGCTCAGCTCGAAAATGATGAAGAAGCCCGGATGAAGCTGGAAGACAACCTCTTTAAAACCAATTATAAACTTGCTTCAAGTTTTCAATCAAAGCTGGTATATAACTGGTATTACTCAAAGCAGGTCGATACAATGACCGTGATGGATACATTCGCTGTAAAGCAGGATTCCATTAATCAGAATAATTTTGCTAAAGCGCAGTTATACTATGATAAATGCCTTCAGATGCGTCCTGACTCATTTTTTGTGTACCAGGGGTTGATGGATATGTACGTGATGACCGAGCACTTCACAGAAGCGGAGGACCTGTATAAAACCATTAGAGAGAGATTTTCTTCTGACAGCCTTTTGAATACTCTTTCGTCATCTCTTGCAAATGCCTATTCCTCCTCTAAGGACTATGCTAAGGCTCTGACATTTTATCAGAAAATGTTAAACGAAGATAGCGGTGACGCATTCATTTATTACCAGATAGCAGACCTGTATGATAAGATGAATGACAGGAACTCGTCCATAAAAAATCTGAACCTGGCGATAAAGAATGATTCAAATTATACCCAGGCATACGCAAAGCTTGGAGAGATATATTACAAGAAGAAGGATTTTTCAAAGGCGAAAAAGATACTGGAAGGCGCGACTGAAAAATATATTTCAGCATACGGAAGCGCTCCCTACAATCTTGATCTTCACTATTATTTGGGGATGATCGCGGTGGATGAGGGCAGAAAATTTGACGCGATATTATCGTATATTGAGATGAAAAGCGTCTATACGTATTCACAGGAAGAGAACGAAAAGAAGCGGAAACTTTACAGCGCAATAAAAAATCTGGACGAATAAAGTTATAAAATTCATACAATGATAAAGAATTATGACGTAGTAATAGTAGGAGCCGGCGGAGCGGGGCTCAGAGCAGCCGTGGAGATCCCGAAAGAGTACTCCTGCGCGGTTATTTCAAAAGTTTTTCCTCCGAGGTCTCACACGGGAACAGCCCAGGGCGGTGTCTGCGCAGCACTCTCCAATATGGAAGATGATTCCTGGGAAAACCACGCCTTCGATACGGTGAAAGGAAGTGATTATCTTGGAGACCAGGATTGTATCGAGGTGATGTGCAGGGATGCAATAAGGGCGATCATCGAGCTTGAGCATATGGGAATGCCTTTCTCAAGGAATGCTGAAGGCAAGATAGCACAGAGAAATTTTGGGGGACATACAAGACCTGTCGATCCAAATGATCCAACCGGGAAAAGAGTTGCAGTAAAAAGAGCGTGCTACTCTGCTGATAGAACAGGGCACGTGATGCTTCAGACTTTGTATGAGAACTGCATTCGGAACCAGGTGAATTTCTTTTCGGAATATTTTGTGACAGACCTGATAATAGAGAATGGAGTGTGTAAAGGTGTTGTAGCTATGGACATAGCGACGAGTGAGATTACTATCTTTCACGCTAAAGCTGTACTTTTTGCGACAGGCGGCAGCGGAAGAATGTTCAGGATTACATCTAACGCGCATATGGGTACGGGTGACGGTATGGCTCTCGTTTATAAAAAGGGTCTGCCATTAGAAGACATGGAATTTTACCAGTTCCACCCGACAGGGCTGTGGAGACTGGGGATATTAGTCAGTGAGGCTGCCAGGGGTGAAGGGGGCATTCTTAAAAATAAGAGCGGTGAAAGATTTATGGAGCGGTATGCTCCAACTGTAAAAGATCTTGCCCCGAGAGATATGGTGTCCAGGGCGATAATTTCCGAAATACGCGATGGTAAAGGTATTCAGGGAAGCGATGGTACTGAGTATATTTATCTGGATGTATCGCATCTCGGGAAAGAAGTCATAGACGATAAGCTTCCTGAAATAACAGGTTTCGCGAGGACATATCTCGGCGTGGAGCCCACTAAGGAGCCCATTCCGATCCAGCCGACAGCTCACTATGAGATGGGCGGTATCCCTACGAATGTGGACTGCCAGGTGCTGATGAGCGAGATGGGTAATGTCGTACCGGGATTTTATGCGGCAGGCGAATGCGCCTGTGTATCGGTTCACGGAGCTAACAGGCTCGGAACTAACTCGCTGCTTGACCTTGTTGTTTTTGGTCGCAGAGGCGGTAAAGCTATCGCGAATTTCCTCAAGGATGCGGAATTCCACGAGATCAATGAATCAGCAGCAGACTACAGCAGAAATCTCGTAGAAGAAATGCTGAATAAGAATGGAAAAGAGAATGTAGCAGACATAAGAACCGAAATGCAGAATGTGATGATGAAAGACTGCGGAGT
>JAEYVS010000147.1 GCA_023429265.1 Bacteroidota bacterium
AAGGGAACAAGGTCCATCCCAAAACTCATCGCGGTCGATAAGGAAACATACAGACCAATAGGACTATGGGGACCACGTCCCGCACCTGCACAGAATATGATGTATGAGTACAAAGAAAAGAAACAAAAGGAATATGCTGACGTGCAAAAGGATATTGCCATCTGGTACACAAAGGACAAAGGTGCCACACTGCAAAAAGAGTTTAATGCACTGATAAACGACTGGGAAAACAAATAGACGGTCTTTGTATATTGAAATTTGGCACCATTATCTTATTTTAAGATAAACACTAACCAAACCACTCCCGTTTTGTCAGACATTGATAATATTGATACCGTTGTAGAAAATTCGCCTGTATTCTCAAAAGAAGAAATTAATGACCGTTTGAATGTATACAGGTTCGAGAGGTCTCTCGCCGAAAACTCCTTTGCTGAAGACGTACGCAAAGGATTAACTCATGAGAGAAAATTCCTCTATCCGAAATACTTCTATGATGACAGGGGATCGGAGCTTTTCGATCAGATAACTCAAACAGAAGATTACTATCCAACTCGCACCGAGGAAAGTATTTTAATAGACCATTCAAGTGATATTATTAAATTCAGCAAAAATAAACCCGTTCTGGTAGAACTGGGCAGCGGGACATCCACAAAGACACGCCACATACTTGCCGCAAACGAAAAGACAGGACAGCCTTTGAATTATATTCCTCTGGATGTATCAGATATACTCATACCTACATCCGAGCAACTTATACAGGATTATTCTAATCTTAATATTAACGGAATCATTTCTGAATATATTACAGGGTATAGAATTGTGAAGGATATCGATTCCGCGCCAAATCTTACCATATTCCTGGGTTCCAGCATTGGGAATTTCCGGCGGGAGTATATAAAGGAATTTCTCTCAAAGATAACAACAGAAATGCGGGACGATGACGCGCTGCTGATAGGTTTCGATCTGATAAAAGATGAAGCTGTTTTACTGAGGGCATATAATGACAGCGAAGGTGTAACAGCTGAATTCAACCTGAACGTACTTCAAAGGATAAACAATGAACTTGGCGGAAGCTTTGACCTAAATTCCTTCGAACACTCTTCTATATTCAACCGTGAGAAGAGCCGCGTAGAGATGCACCTAACATCCACCAAAGATCAGGACATCGAAATACAGAATCTAGACCTCGTTATCAATTTCAAAAAAGGCGAGAGTATTCATACAGAGAATTCATATAAATTTAACGATAAGCTGATAATGGACTTTGCGGATGAGGCAGGGCTAGACTGGATCACCACCTGGAATGATCCAAAGAAGTATTTCGCGCTGAGTATATTCAACAAAAAAGGCAGCTAATAGCTGCCTTAGTATTTTTTGGACACTACTCTTCAATTACCTATACATCACGTGCGCATCGGAATCCCGATATCATCCACCTCTCGTGCGTTTTAAAGAAGTTACGGTATGTGTTTCGCGTCGAGAGTTTAGGTGTTCCGAATGAACCACCTCTCAGCACCTTCTGGTTATTGAACCATTTATCGTTATATTCCTCGAAGCCTGATTTGAAGCCCGGGTATGCCATGAATTCCGAGCTCGTCCACTCCCACGCATCACCAATCATCTGGTAACATCCGTAGAAGCTCCTTCCTTTTTCATAAGCATTCACATCCGTGGCTCTCCATATATCCATACCGAGGAGGTTTGTATTATCGGATGAGGGGTCTTCATCGCCCCACGGGAAAAGCGTGCTTCGCCCCAGATCCTCATTGTACGCTGCGGCTTTTTCCCATTCGCCTTCAGTGGGCAGCCTCTTGCCCGTCCATTTTGCATAAGCTGCAGCCTCGAAATAGCTGATGTGGGTCACGGGTTCTTTTGCAATGTCTTTTATGTAAGCCTTGCCTCTGAAGTCGTATTTATACCACTCCCCGCTATCATCCTGAAGCCAGTAGAGGGGAGCTTCCCATCCGTTATCCTGCACCACGTACCACGCTTCGGACAACCAGTGATGAAAATCCTTATACCCACCGTTATTTATAAATTCCAGGTACTGCCCGTTCGTCACAGGGTACCGGTCGATGTAGTAATCATTCAGATAAATCTTATGCACAGGCATTTCAATGTCGTATGCAAAACGGTCGTGATACCTTTCTGCGTCGAATCCCATCTCATATATTCCACCGGGGATCTTTATCATATCGAAATTCAGGGAGACATCTAGTGCAGGAGGCTGTTTCATTACTTTAGGGTTATAATCGTCCTGGAGAAGATGCTGGAGATCATACAAGATGAGCTCCTGATGCTGATACTCGTGATTATATCCCAGCTCGAATTTCTTTTTCATATCGTCGGTTATCTCTACACTCTCGTCGAGAAAGAAATCAAGCACCTGCTTATTGATGTGATTGCAGTAATTAATAGTCTCCTTCACAGTCGGGCGGGAGAGTGTACCCCGCTTGGCTTTATTGAAAAGCTTCCCGAATGTGAGGTAATACGAATTGAAATAAAACGCTAAGTCTTCCTTGTAGGGCTCGAACTTATCCTTATAATATGCCCTGAGCAGCTGCTCGTAAAACCACGTTGTATGACCAATATGCCACCGCGGGGGACTCATATAGGCTTCCGTCTGTACCACGTAATCCTCTATCTCGAGCGGTTCAAGTATTTCAAATGTCTGGTATCTTACATCGAGAAATTGGTTATATAGCTTTATTCTGTCTTCGCTGATAGCTGATTCGCCATCCATTTTTTTCGTTAAAATAATTATGTTTTCCATCTTTTAATCCTTTATTAATCTTTTAATCTTTTTATTTCCTATTGTAACGGTTAATTTTAATATCTAACTGAAATATATTGGTTATCCCGGAAAATATAAACTCACTTCAATTGTTTCCTGTAAAATTCGAGCATATATCGAAGTTTTACGGTGAAAAGGCAGCCGTAAAGGATGTTACATTTGAAATCGAAAGCAATTCCATCACCGCCATCATAGGAAAAAGTGGCAGCGGCAAATCCACCATTCTGCAGATGATAAACGGCCTTGTGCGACCATCATCCGGTAAGATATTCCTGTTCGATAAAGAGCTCGACTATAATAACATAATAGAGACACGTTTAAAAATCGGCTACTCTGTGCAGGGTACGGGATTATTCCCGCATATGACGGTGTATGAGAATATCGCGCTCCTCGCAAAAGTAAATGGCAAGGAGCCTGTCGAGATCAATGCCAGAATAGACGAGCTAATGGGCTTCGTAAACCTCGGACCGGAATATAAAGACCGCTATCCATACCAATTATCAGGCGGTGAGCAGCAGCGAGTAGGTATATGCCGTGCTATGATACTGAACCCGCCGATATTTCTTCTGGATGAAGCCTTCGGGGCGCTGGACCCCTCCACAAGGAACGAGATTCACGGCGAACTCCTGAATCTCCAAAAAAATGAACCTCGCTGCATCATAATGGTGACACACGATATGAACGAAGCAAAGAAGCTTGCCGATAGGATAATGATTATAGACAATGGAGAGATAATGCAGTATGATGATACGGACAAGGTTTTTAATAATCCCGCGAATGAGAGGGTATGTGAATTTATTAATAGTCAATATTAATAAGCTATTGTAAAAACAGGTTCATTTTTTGTTAACTACTGCACCGTAAATAAATTTTTTTTAATTTTATATATTCGTTTTTTAACATAAAAAGGAAGGAACCTGATGAGTGAAGAGAAAAGCGGAAGCTCGGTAGTATCTATTTTTGCAATGGTACTGCTTACAGTAGTAGTTTTAGTTCTTGTTTACTTCTTCGTCATTAAGGGTCTGACTGGAAAGAAAGAAATTGATATTAATATTAATGGGGGCTCTCACAAACTGGAAAAGGTTGAATTTGACAGAGTTGTGTGACCATTAAGAAAAAAAGCCTACACAAAATGTGGGCTTTTTTATTTCCTGCTCATCATCTTCCCTATTCCCACGTACACCGCCGAGAAAAAGACGAACACCAGCGTCACAAAGAAGGCATTAAGTATTGCAGTGGGGTAGCCGAGTTCCGGTACATCTAGGAATGGGTACGGATAGTTCCCCGATAACGCACCTCTCCCAAAAACATACAGAACATATATCAATGGATACAGCAGCCAGCGAATGAGACTTTTCCATCGTAGTTCACTTTTGTCGACGAATAGGAACCAGAAGAGCACGAACCACACGGGATTGAAGGAATGAAGCAGCTCATCCACCACCAGCTGCAGCCCTGTAGGATCCCACATATAACGAAGCACTATATTATACACAAGCCCGACGACAGTAATGTAAACAGCTATTGCGGCAATTACTTTCGGATTTGAGAAGTAAGTATTCATTCGTGTACCGGGCTTCATCAGAAGCCCCGTATAGCAGAGTGATACTATTATATTGGTGAGGATCGTGAAAAAGCTGAAGAAACGGATCACTGTTTCAGGGATACCTGCCTCACGGTTTATCATCATTAATATGAATTGAAATACAACCGCGAACCACCCCGCAATGGCTCCAATTACAATAAAAGTATGTTTAGCTTTAGAAGATAATGGCATTCAGTATTAGAATATGCACAATATTAATACTTTTATTTCAATAATACCATTCTTTTTGTTTGTGAAGTAACTTTGTTTTGATGGTATAGAGATACTCTGTAGAAGTAAACTCCGCTTTGATAGGATGTTCCGTCAAAGGCATATCTATATCTGCCGGACGATAGATTCTTTACTATTTCCTTTGTTAATTCCTCGCCAAGGATATTGTATATGGTTATTTCAAGAAATCCTGAACTCGAAGGATTATCTATTTCTATATTAGTAGAAGGGTTAAATGGATTGGGATAATTCTGATGAACTATAAATTCTTCAGGAACAGTGCTCCCTGTAAAAGTTATTCCTATCGAAGAAGGATCGAATTTTACTATCACACCGCTGTCCCCTACGCCCCAACCGTGCGTTTCATCCACAAAATCAATACAGTATATGTTATGGTTATTAGGTGTCGGTAAAAGATCCCATCTTTCTCCCGCATCGGAAGAGTACAGGAATTTTCCCGCGAATCCAAGCGCTATCCAGTATTGATCCTGGGTTCGCTTGTCGATGGAATAAGCTATACCGAATTCTTTGAGGGTTTCATATTGCCAGTTAGCTCCTGAATTAGACGTCTTTGACACACTTGGACCGAATTCGTAATCACCGCCTACCGCCATAAAGTCGGCATTATTCTTGAATAGTATGTCATTGATTGGTTCAGGTCCGACGCTTTGCGCGATCCAGGATATACCTGCGTCTGTAGTTCTCCATATCACTCCTGCGATGTCAAAAAAACCTCCAAGCGCAAACCCTGTATTAGAGTCATAAAATTTCATACCTCTAATGGGAAACGAGGACTGAAAGGAAGAGTCGTGCTGTGAAGGATTCCAGCTTATTCCTCCGTCAGTTGTGTAGTAAATTTTACCTGAGGGAAAGGCAGTTCCGAAGTAACCGTTCAGAGGTGTTGTAAAATAAATACTCTCAATGAAATAGCTGCTGTCAGGATACATCTCCGTGATCCAGTTCACGCCTCCATTGGTGGTTTTGTAAAAAAGTGTACCAGGATTAAAGTTAGAAAACCAGGCCGTCGCCCATCCTGTCGTGCTGTTTACAAAATGAATATCCCTAAGGAAGTGATCCGGTTCACTGCTCTGTATGTTCCAGTCGGTGCCACCATTGCTGGTGTGAATGATAATCCCCGAATCGCCAATAGCCCACCCATTAAGCGTATCCGTGAATATGCATTTCTTTAGCAGAGCATTAGTCGGAGAAGATAACTCAATCCAGCTCCCCTGAGCAAATATCCCAATCGGAAAAAGGAGAATTTTTAATATGAAGACCGCTAAAAATGGAAATTGTATTTTCATACTTGTGAAGATTGATTTCTACTTAGCTTTATCTTCATCGACAGGAGTCTCATTGCCACCTTGCTGGGTAGAGTTACTATTCTTTTCATCCTTAGGAGGATCTCCGAGAGGAACTGTATTGTTGCCTTTTTCTTTGACTTCCTGCTTAGTTTTAGGGTCTACACTTCCATCAGGAGTTACACCTGAGTCATTTTTTCCCTGCTTCAAAGTATCCGAATAGCTTCCGCTCCCGTCTTCCGGAGGATTACCAAGGGGGACTTCTCCTTCTTTAATTGTATCCTGTGTCTGTGTCATCGAATCAAGGATTGTGTCACCATTGGTCTTAAACAATATCCCCTCCTTATAAAAAATGAAGATCATCACAAAAACCAGTATTGCAATTACAGGTAGTAATATTTTTCTTTTATCCATACTTTTTAACCTCCTCTATTTAAATAAGTTCAGTGAGGTACCAATCGGAACCCCACTGAGTGAATATTAATAAAGAGTTTTATTTGTTGAGCATCATTCTCTTGGTTTCAACAAAGTCACCTGCTTCGAGCTTATAAAAATAAACACCGCTTGAGAGATTTTCAGCGCTGAATACTGTTTCGTAGCTGCCCGCCTGCATTTCGGCATTAATAAGGGTCTTTATCTCTCTGCCAAGCATATCGTAAACGGATAATTTTACATATGCTGCTTCAGGAATTGAAAACATAATTCTTGTAGCGGGATTGAATGGATTTGGGTAATTCTGGCTCAGGCTATATTTATCGGGTAAATTTCCATTATTACCGGTAATATTTGTTGTAACATTGAAAAAGGCAAAGTAACCGATACCTGTACCCCAGCTTGTTGCTCTGCCTCTTTCACTTGCTGACCAGAAGTGTCCGTTTTGTTTTGCGTCAATTGCAATCCCTGTGTAATCACCAAATCTGTTAGATCCGCCTCCCAAATTTCCGGTTCCTGCCTGGGTTTGCACGGAGCCGAGATTTGATGTTCCTGCGAAACCAATAACTCTGGATTCAGGATATATCGTTGACGCTCCCCTTGAGAATGCTATACCTACGCTGTCTATTCCAAAGACAGGGGACCTAAACTGCGGCGCAACATCAGGGAATACGTACCAGAACCCTGATGAACCTGTTCCGGGTTCTCGGTTCAATGCTCCGGTGGACCTGTTAATGTCATAGAATCTTATATTAGAGTTATTTCCCGCTCCCCAGTTATATGAATATGGAATTGCTGTGAATAAACTTCCATTAGAATAAATTACGTCCTGGGTTCTGCAATCAAAGGCATCGAATGTTCCTCCCCCCAGCATTGGTGCATCCGGCGGCGGAGCGTATGCTGTTACATTGACCGTGTTTTGCAGAACAAGCGCGGGTGACGGGTCAGTGGGATTATCTATCCTCCAGAGTGAGAGCTTATCCCAGCCTCCGGATTTTGTGTTCAATAAATAAACCTGTGAAAGTCCAAACCAGTTTTGTGCCGGCTTAAGTGTAAAGGCTTTACTTGCATCGGAGTTATTCATATTCCAGAAGTCATGCCAGGTTACCGAAGCACCTGCGTATAACTGACTTCTTTTAAGGATCCTGATCTTTGCATACTGGAATGCATCCGACTGATTATATTGGTTAGAGGTAATTACCACGGCTCCCGTAGTGAGACTGCCGCCGGTAAATCCTAATCCGGGATAATCTGCCCAATTATTTGTTGATGTGCTGCCGTTCACGTGCGCATTGAGAGTATATGTCCACCATAGACCTGTCGGACTTGATGTCTGTGAAACAGCTACTCTATAGAATGACTGCAAACCGCTTCTCTGGAGAGCTATGAATATCCACCTGAGCGCCCATGGATCATAGAATACCTTTGGGTCAAATATATTCTGGCCTGCTCCGCTCGGAAAGAAACTTTGAAATGTGCTTGTTGTGAGCAGGTTAAGATTAGTTGTTCTGTCATAAATATGATACTGCTCTTTAGTGACTACCATCACGTGTAATGGACCAACGGCTATGTCGCAGTCAGGTGGCTG
>JAEYVS010000171.1 GCA_023429265.1 Bacteroidota bacterium
GTATTCCAGAATCCTTCCACCGAATCCAGCCTGTACCAGCTTGAATACTCATTCACATTATATGCTACGTGGTCTAAAATGAAAAACTCCGCCTCCGGTCCGAAGTATACTTCATCTGCTATCCCCGTGGATTCCAGATATTTCTGTGTCTGTTTAGCAATGTATCGTGGGTCGTGGATATAAGGCTTCTTATCGCAATCCACAACATCGCATATCATTACAAGTGAAGTCGACTTAATGAATGGATCGACGTGTGCAGTAGTAGGGTCCGGCATGACAAGCATATCCGAGTCATTGATGGATTTCCATCCGCGGATGGATGAACCGTCGAATCCAAATCCTTCATAAAAGCTTGCTTCTTCCAGTTTGTCGATTGGTATGGAAAAATGCTGCCACTGACCGGGCATATCGGTAAAGCGAAGATCGACCATCTTCACTTCTTTTTCTTTCGCCAGCTTAAAGACATCGTTGATTGCCTTCAACTTATCTTTTTCTGCGTCGATCTGATTTTTCTTTGCCATGAGATTATTTAATTTTTTAAGATTTATTATTAAGATATATGTTCGTTGTTTCCTTTGGTGATGAAAGTACAATACTGGACCTTGTTGCCGTAACCCCGGGCCATGCCTGGATTTTTGCCAGCAGCTTTTCAAGTGTTGTAGTATTGTGAGTACGAATCTTTAATATGTGTGATCCCTCTCCTGTCACCGAGTGGCATTCCAGTACTTCCTTTTCCTTCAGCGCGCTTTGAATAATCTGTGGATAATGATTTGAGGAGTCACTTCTTACAAATATGAAGCAGGTTATGTCGTATTTAAGCTTTTTGTAATTAAGTACAGTCGTATAAGAGGTGATATACCCGTGAGCTTCTAATCTTAATACGCGATCTATCGTAGAGGGGAGGGATAATCCCACTTTCTCTGCAAGGAGATTTTTCTTGATATGGGCATCATTCTGGAGCTCTTCGAGGATCTTGTAATCGATCTCATCGAGCTTAATATCGTCTGTATTGTCTTGTGCCTTAATTTTTAAGGTATTTTAATTAATTTACCTTATAAAATAAGGTAAATCTTATTAATCTTCAAGTAAAATTAAAATAAATTTAAAAAATGCCTTAATAAGAATATTAGCCTCTGAATACGTTTTCTTACTAATTTTATTTCCTTAATTATAGTTTTTTTATATATTAAATACTCTTAGGGATGTCAACACCTAAAATCAAAAGCTAAATATTCTCCACCCGGGCAGAAAACTCATTTTCCCGGTCAGGTTTTATTTTGCTCATAACCAGTAAATTGTTTTTCGAAAATAATTATTCACGATGAAATTGAAAAAAGTACAATCGATTCTTATCATTTTACTCCTGGTGGTATTGCCGCTCACATTTTTTAGTTTTAAAAGTACAGTGGAATACACGATGGTAAATGAAAGGGTAATAAAAAGAGATGATGGAGCCCTTTATCAAAAAGGCATCATAAACATTAAGTTTAAAAATCAAATAGACAACTTCTCCTCTCTTAATCTTGGGGTGGAAAAGATCGACAATTCACTTGCCGGATATCAGGTATCCGATGTGAGCCAGAGATATCCTTTAAATCCAAACCGCTCAAACAGAAAAATAGGCGATGAAGACCTTGCAAAAGTATTTACGATAAAATACGATGGGAACATAGATCCATATGAACTTTCCGAAATGATAATGACTCAAAACTCCGATCTTCTGGAATGGGCAGAACCGGATTTTGTTTATGAAATGGATTATATCCCAAATGATCCAAATATGGGAAACCAATGGCACATTACAAAGATTAAGTCTTTTCAAGCCTGGGACATAACCCAGGGTGATACTAATGTAATTGTGGGGATAGTGGATAGCGGAAGCGATCTTGACCATCCGGATCTTCAGGCGAACATCTGGAAAAATCTCGATGAGATTCCAGGTAACAGTATCGATGATGATGGAAATGGTTACGTAGATGACTGGATTGGCTGGGATTTCATTGGAAATGGATCCGGTCCCGACAATGATCCCCAGGTGTACGGCAGCAACTGTGACCACGGGTCGCACGTATCAGGATGCGCCTCCCAGGTGACGGACAATAACACAGGCGGCGCCGGAATAGGTTTTAAAACAAAGCTAATGATCAGTAAGCACGGTAATGACAATGATTTTTCGGGAGCCGGTGGAAGCTCACTCATTTATAATTCCAATGACGGCATAGTTTACTGTTATCAGAATGGTGCTAAGGTAATTAATTGCAGCTTTAGCAGTCCAAGCTTCAGTTCACTACAGCAGAATGTAATAAATAATGCCTGGAGCAATGGTACTATTGTATTGGGATCTTCCGGAAATCAATCATCCAACGCTCCGAGATATCCTGCAGCTTGCAATAATGCATTATCAGTTGCCGCATCAAACAGTAATGATATTAAAGCCGGTTTTTCAAACTGGCATTCTACTGTAGATGTAACCGGTCCCGGAGATGCAATATTCAGTACTTTGTGGAATAACACCTACGCTTCATTAAGCGGAACGTCTATGTCCACTCCTATTACAGCCGGAATAGTTGCACTTCTCTGGGCAAAGAATCCATCCTGGACTCAGCAAGAAATAGTAGACAGGCTCTTACTATCCGTGGATAGCATATACAATATTCCCGGTAATGCCCCATATGCAGGTGGATTGGGAACGGGAAGAGTAAACGCTTTCAAATCATTATATGATGCGCCAATCATAGAAATACAAAATGTAACACCGTCTGATTCACTTTTTGGAAACAATGATGGTATTTTTGACATAAATGAAGAGGTATCAATAAAATTTACAGCAAAGAATACCTGGGTTGCCGGAAATGATATCTCCTTAAGGCTTACCTCTTCAGATCCAAATGTTGAGATAGTTACGGATTCCATTTACCTGGGGAATGTAGGGGCATATGCCTCTCAGACAGTCGAGCATAATGCAACGTTTAAGATCAAAGCAAAACCCGGTTGTCCATTCGATCACACAGCACAGTTAAAAATCACTGCTACCCAGAATGCATCTGTAGATGATATTTCCGGAACCGTAAATGTTTCCCTGAGACAGGGATTTGCAGTGCATGATGCTAACGCAATGAAGCTGGCGCTTACAAATGACGGAGCAATCGGTAAAAAACCCGAAGCATACGGAAGCGGATTGATGATAGGAAACTCTCCTACCAATCACATATATGAAAGCGGTTTAATGATCGGAATCAGCAACACGCAGGTATCGGATATGACAAGGAGAGAACAAGCACCTGCAAACGTAGCTGATACAGACTTTGTAGCCATCAATGCATACACATTGAATCCGGGACTATCGGCTGAAGATGGTTATGGATTATTTAATGATGACGGCGCGGGGTCAAACAAGATTGGTGTCACCGTGGATGCGAGAAGCTACGTATTTAATTCCAACTCTTCTGACAGCAGCTCAGTAATATTGAGATATAAGATCACCAATAACAATGCCAGCGCAATCAACAATATGTTTGTTGGTATTATGTCTGCATATCAGCCAAACGGAAGTTTTAATACGAATGTATCCAACTATGATGCTGCTACTAAAATGGGATACACCTATTCAAATGCAAATAATAACCTTTACCTCGGTACAGCTTTATTGAGTGACCAAACAATTGGATTTAAAGCGTACAGTATGGTAGAGATGTTTAACGGCTTTACACCGCAGGAAAAATGGGATGCATTATCCAACGGAGTTGTTAACACTACGATGGGACCGAGTCCTAATTGTTACGTGATCTCAGCAGGACCAATAAGTCTTGCCGCAGGAGAGTCAACCATTATCGGATTTGCGGTTGTAAAAGGAAATGACCTAAATGACCTGATAGCTAACAGAAACACAGCACTTTCTCACTGGAGCTCTGTGGGAATCAACCAGATCTCGCAGACGATCCCGGAGAAGTATGAGCTAATGCAAAACTATCCTAATCCGTTTAACCCGGCTACGAAAATCACTTTCGCTCTTCCGAAAAAGGATTTCGTGAAGCTTTCCGTGTATGACATACTCGGAAGGAGAGTAGCTGACCTCGTGAATGAGGAGCTGAACGCAGGAACATTTGAGTACACATTCAACGGTGCTGCTCTATCGAGCGGAATGTATTTTTACCGCATCGAGACTACAGGGTTCGTTCAGACCAGGAAGATGCTGCTTGTAAAATAACTTAATTGTATTTTCATAATCTTAAAGCCCGTTTAGTATGAACGGGCTTTTTTTGCTAATAATCAAAACTTACATTGCAATGATGCACGAGACGTGGATGAAGCAGGCATACCGTGAAGCGGAGAAGGCTTACGAAGCGGGCGAAGTACCGATAGGATGCGTGATCACGTTTCAAAATATCGTGATAGCCAAAGCTCATAACCAGGTAGAAACCCTGAAGGACCCTACTGCTCACGCGGAACTGATAGCCATTACCTCAGCGGCTGAATATCTGCAGTCCAAACAATTACTCGGATGCTCGATGTATGTGACCCTTGAGCCCTGCTCTATGTGCGCCGGCGCTATAGTATTAGCAAAGGTAGAGAACCTGTTTTTCGGAGCCTATGACGTAAAGAGCGGCGCGTGCGGGAGCGTGCTGAACATAACTAACAATAAGGCACTTAATCACAGCTGCAATGTCGCCGGAGGAATAATGGACACCGAGTGTAAGGAGATATTGAGGAGTTTCTTTGAAGTAAAGCGGTAGACTTATTTTAACCACTAAGGCACCAAGACACCAAGGACACAGAGATTTACACTTAAATTGAAAAATCAGAGAGTTAAAAATATTTTCAATTTCATTCAAAAATCCGAACTGTTTTTACAGTTGTTTGCTATGCAGCAGTAAACTGAGAATTTTTTTTATCAATCTTGTTAAAACAAGGTTTGAGTTATTTCTTCCGCAAAGTACTGCAATATGTCAAAGAACGAATGAATAAACGAGGTAGTAGATGCGTTTATTATACTTATAAAGATAGTAATATTTACGGTTATTGTCAAGAGGAAAATTAGTTTGCTAGAGGTATTTTTTACCGCAAAGAGGCAAGGGCTTGGGAATGAGTTTTTTAAATAGATACAAATTTTTGTTGTTGGTGACGCTTCGCTTAAACACCAACAAACGGCGGGAAATTTAGCTGTGTAGACTTGTTGACCCTCCCCTGCCCCTCCGTCGGAGGGGATTATCCTTTGAAGACCGGGATTGCAGTCAGGAATTCATAATTGAAATAGATTCGGAGGGTGTATGTTCCTTCGGTGAGGAAGCCGGTATCGTATGATACTTCGTGTTTTCCAGGTAAGAATACACCGGCGCGTATCTCCCCGGCGGTTCTGCCCAGATTATCGGTGAAGACCAGCCTCAGAGTTCCTTCGGTGTGATTTTCAAATGAATAAGTAGATAAGTTATTCAAGTTAATTAGTCCGTTAGATGGTTTTTTTGTTTCAACGGGAAGTGATCTATTGCAAAGGGAGTCATTCAGTACTTTGCATTCGGTATTTGTGAATTCTGTTTTTACGTGCTTCCATATTTCATTATCCTGCAGGTGAATATGCCTATTCCCACGGCTGCCATGCTCGAGGTAGCGTACGTCAAGCTGGTCAACTTTTGACAGGAGATGCTTTGTGTCCGCCGGTGAGTATCGCACCATATCCCCTGCCAGTCCATACATATGCGGTGAAGATTCGACGTCGGTCCACCCTCGGCGAAGGTAGAGGAGCTGTTCCTCGGACTTTCTCATTGCGTCGCTAATCATCTGATCCCCATTGAGAGAATGCACAAGGTAGAGGAATTTAATCGCAAAGTTAGGGTGAATGAAGCGGGATACATTATATTTGAAGGTGAGGAAAGGAAAATCGAAATTCATCAAAGGATAGCACATTCCCATCCTGCTGAGCATAATAAAATCACCGGGATTTGAGAAATATTTTCCACCGGTGGGAAGGCTAACAAGGAAATAATTTACGGGAAGCTTTTTATCAAAATATAAAAGGTGCGCGGAGTAAAAGGCAGTATCATTTGCGCGAAAAAAATCATACCCGGAGGAAACAATCTCCGGATCCCCGGTTATGGGAGAAACTTTTAGGGAATCGGCGGAGGCTTCTTTTATTATTTGAAACAAAAGAAGCAAAAGGAATATAATAATGTAAATATTATTGTAAACTTTAGCCACTAATTAACACCAATTTTCTCGAATTATTAAAATATAAAATGTTCTGATTACACTTATAAATTCTTATTCGCGCTAATGTTGTTGGTGACGCTACGCTTATCGCCGCATTCTGCGGGACAGGCAACACCAACAACGGCGGGATTATATCTTACTAGTCTAAACCCCTCTGTCAGTATTCCCAAGTTGGGGCTTGGGAATGAGTTTTTTAAAATATTTCTGATTTACACTTATTAATTCTTAATTGCACTAAATGTTGTTTGCTACGCGTTTCCCAAGTCGGATTCACCGACCAATACATTTGAGGACAAGATTTGGGAACGAGGATGAAAAAGTTTATTGCTGCTATAGTCTAAACCCCTCTGTCGCGAGTGACCGCTCGATTCCTCGCGGGCCGCGACTTCTCCCCTTTGTACAAAGGGGAGATTTAGTGCAAAGATACCCTTTTTGTTTTTGGTGACGCTTCGCCTAAATACCAACAACGGTGGGAAGTTGTTTAAATACGTTCCCAATTGCATTGTGGTAAGGGCGAGGTCGCGTGACCTCGCCTGCGATAATTTTGGTGAACGAAGTTATTTTTCATAGCTTGTTAACCCTCCCCTTACCCCTCCCCAGGAGGGGAAAAATTATTGTGATTACACTTCATCGAATCCGCGTTCGAAGAAATCGAGCATATCTTCTGCAAGTTTTTCTTCATCTTCGCCTTCGAATTTTAGAGTGAGGGTAGACCCCTGTTCCGCGGCAAGTGTCATTACCCCAATGATGCTTTTGCCGTTTACTTCGAAGCCATTTTTGGCGATGTAGAAATCGGATCTGTATTTAGCTGCAATTTTTACGATAGCCGACGCAGGGCGCGTATGCATACCGGCTTTATTTTTAATAACTACGTCTTTTACTATCAAGGTCTCTGTACTGCATTAAATTAGTAAAAAGAATAAAATATCAATTAAAATTATTCCCGCAATTATAAACGTCAGATACCTGAAATAATTCCTTAAATAAGCACCGCTCAAAACTACCTTATCCATAAACAGGGAAACCATCCACAGAATGAAGAAAAAACCGGCGCATAGAATAATGAACGGAGACATTAAAATCGCAGAAACATCCAAAGCAAAGTCCAGAGTAAGTAAAGCAACAGATGCAGAGAGAATGAAATTGAACCTTTCATCATCTGACAGCGGCTGCTTAATTTCATTTTTCACATCCGAAAAAACCAACCGGCTAATCCAAAAGAATATTAACGCAAATGCAATGAGATTCAGGATATAGATACCGCCTTCATTCACGTAGGACATATAATCCACGGTGACATAATCAGGTGGAATGAACCAGAGAAAATCAACCCCCGATAAAAAATACAGCAGTGCCCTGAGAAAAAGAACAAAGTAAGTAACAGCAAACAGTATCAATATCTGACCGCGGCGATTGATATCGATCCACGGCTGAGTCTTATCTTTCACATATTCGAGGCTCTGTCTCATATCACTCATAGCACTCATAGCATTAGGAGCTTCTTCCAATTAGCATTTGAGAAAACCACTCAAGCATTTTTTTAGATTCGGAATCCCGGATACTGCTCAGATACTCCCCGGCTTTCTCTGTATAGAATTCCACCTGAGACCGGGTGTCATCAATTACTCCGAGAGCGGAGTAGAGTTCCTTAACCGAAGGTATATCCTCAACCGTTACGGGAATTGCCCCATTTTTTGATACAACTCTTTTAAGAAGAGCAGTTTGAGCGGGGTCATCTGCTTTTGCAAGAGCATTGAGAAGAAGGTATGTTTTTTTAC
>JAEYVS010000254.1 GCA_023429265.1 Bacteroidota bacterium
TATGACTCCCGTTGATCCGACTTTAAAAATTTTTCCTGATTTAATTTCATCTTCAACATCCTTGTCAGCTGTCTCGAGATATTGGTATCCAAAATAAAAAGAAATTTCATTTGACTTATTGAGTATGTGATTAAACTCTATCGAAGCATCCACACCCTGGGTATAAACTCTATTTATGTTAGCATATGTAAAGACACTCTGTCCGTTGGTCTTTTTTGCTACTGTTATTAAATCAATGAGATCTCTTATGTCATTTCTGAAGAGATTTGCTTTAATATTGACTGAGCTAAAGGGCTTTACTTCAAGTCCCAGGTTAAACGCTCCGGAAGTCTCAGGATTTTTGTCTACTATATTGTTTGGATCAACATATACTTCCTGTATCTGACCGCTGTTCTCAAGCTGCTCATATGACCCGAGGAAATTGTAAGTTCCGTATACACTATATCCTACCTGCGGATTAAAGAAATCCAGGTAAAGCTGCTGGAATGTAGGAGCTTTGAAGCCGGCTCCGTAAGATGTTCTTACAGACATCCAGCTAAAAGGCGTGACATAAGCTGCAACTTTAGGACTGAAGGCTGACTCGTAATCGCTGTGTGCATCAAAACGCGCTCCGAGAATGAAGCTTGCATTTGTATGAGCCTGCCATTCATTCTGCGCGAAAGCGAATACATTCGACTGGGTACGGCTTCCCTCGTAGATGCGATCGGCTTCGACACCTTCCAGAATACCGCCTATACCTACGCTTGTAATATTATCCTTTAGCAGAATGGATTCAGTAGTAAGCTCAGCTTTGTTGTAAGTCTGCTTAAAATTGTCTTCATAATATAAAGAACCGTCTGACCGGTAATTCAGCGTAGAAACATATTTATAGTAAGAAGAATATAGATTAAGATTCATACGAAAATCTTCATTGAAGAAATGGCGAACACTTCCCGAAAGGTCGAACTCATCCAGTGTCTGCTTATCATCGAGGTTTTCATTACCATTAGTTCCGGTTATGATTGCAATATTAGTAATGTCTTCAAAGTAAGCCTTTCCATTAATAGATAGATCGGTTTTATCCCCAATGTTATATCTTAGTCTCGGATTAAACGTAAGGGTAGAAAATTTTGCTCCGGTTTGAGATTCGGTCTGAGGGGTAAGGTCATACCCCGATGAGCTATATCTATTTGCAAAGAAATATAAACCCACATTGTCCTTTGAATATTCAATGTCGCCGGTGAGATCAAGATTGTCGTGAGTGCCGTATCTTATGTCGAGCTTGGAAGTAAATAATTGATCCGGTTTAGAAGTGATTATGTTTATTACACCTGCAAGTGCTTCACTACCATAAAGCGATGACGAAGGTCCCTTTACTATTTCGATCTGCTCAACATTTCCGAGGGAAATCCTATTAAGGTCGAGTGTCCCGCCGTTCCTTCCTATCAGAGGTTCTCCGTCAACTAATATAAGAGTATAATCAGCATCCAGTCCTTGCATTTGTACGCCTGCGCCAAGAAAGTTTGTTATTGAGATGCCTGTTTGCTCAGCCAGGATATCGGTCAGCCTTACAAATCCGGACTGCTTTATCTGTTCTTTTGAAATGACTGTGACCGGAATAGGGGAGTTTTCGTACAATTTTTCGGTACGGGTTCCTGTAACAACTATCACAGGAGTTTCTGTTTCTGCTTTGAGAGTATCATAGGAATTTCCTACTGGTGATTCCTGAGAAAATGATGAAATGGAATAAAATGTTAGTAGTATAAGAAAAAGGGATTTTGTAAATATGTGCATTAACAGTTAATTATATCCTTATCTAAACTCGGTCTAAATAAAGATAAGAGAGATAAATTTAATTTGCAATTCAGAATTTGATTATTCGGAAAGGTAGGCTAAAAGTTTCGTTACTTTATGTTGTTCCTCATATGGAATGCTGTTAGATCAACAAACTAATAGATACAAAATTTGCTCTTCGTCCCGGCAATGTTTTGAAGTAATCATATGTAAATTAGGCGTTTGGAAGAAGGTGTAGAATCTCAAATTAATAATTTAATTACCTCTTTTAATAACAATTTAACAAAAATTTCTTTTGCTTTGTAAAAAGAATTTGTGCAATTTCCATTTAGAACTTCACCCTTACCAAAGGTGTGTTAGTTTAAATTTAAAGGGAGATAAAAAAATGAAAAAGCAAATTTCTGTTTTGCTTCTTCCGCTTATGTTGCTATGCGGAAATTTGTTCGCCGATGAAATCGGCAGCGGACCCAGCGGTCCGAATGATGTTGTCCATCCACAGGTGGTAGATATGATGAGTGTCCCGCCACCTCCATTAGTTTCAAACATACTTGCTCAAACACACAAAAGAGGTTTACCTCCGGATCAGGACCAGGTCATAAAGGCAAAGAATACGCCTTTACCGGTCAGACCTTACGATCCCCAGCTTACGGAAGACATTAGTGCCGGAGACAACCCAGCGGCTTTTACTTTAATAGATAGCTGGGCTGGACCTAACTTTAACGGATGGCAGCCCCCGGACTGCGACATAGCTGTAGGTCCACTGCATGTGATGGTAGTTACTAATGAGCAGTATCATATTTATGACAGAACAACAAATCTGAACCTGCTAACATCAAGCACATTCCAGAGTTTTTTTCCGAGTGGAGCAGGACAGAATATTTTTGACCCAAAAGTCTTTTACGACCCGTGGGCTTTTAGGTGGGTATTTATAGCTTTACAAAGAAGGTTTGCAGTCATTCTATAGAGTTGCTGTTTCCCAGACATCGAGTCCTACAGGACTTTGGTGGACATATACTCTCAATGCACACGTTGACGGCAGCACATCCACGAATAACTGGGCAGATTATCCGGGATTAGGATTTACAGGCGGCAGTTTAACTACAGGCGCGATAATATTAACATCCAACCAGTATAATCAATCTGATGCATTCCAGTACGCAAAGATCAGGATCCTGAAAAGGAGCCAGCTGTACGCAGGTGCTTCGGTAACCTGGCATGACTTCTGGAATATGAATAACTCCGACGCAAGTAAGGCATTTACACTTAAGCCGGCGCAAAACTGGTTTGGGCTTTCACAGGTTTACCTTTTAAACACAAAATCCGGAGGTTGGGATAAGCTTACACTCTGGAGGATAGATAATCCCACTGACCCTGCGCCTTCACTTGTCCTGCAAAACACGGTCAATGTAACAGCATACGCTCCACCCCCCGATGCTCCAATGCTGGGAGGAGGAACCTTCGATGCCTTTGACTGCAGAACCCAGGACGTGATTTATTCCAATGGAAGTTTATTTACATCAATCCCTTATTCGTATAACTGGGGAGCAGGAAATAACTCTAATATAAGATTCTATGACATTAACAGGTCCACCGGAGCATTGAACCGAGAGCCCGGAACAGGCTTATCAGGCTATTGGTATGTGTTCCCGGATGTAGCGCCGCAGTTTAGATCTCCTGTATTCGGTTCGGATAGTGTAGGTTTAGCATTCTCAAGAGGCGCATCTACTATATATCCCGAATCCAGGGTAGTAGGATTTGCAGGTACAACAAATCTCGGTTCTGTGCAAACCCAGGCAGGAACAGGAAATTTGGGAGGCGGTACAAACAGGTTTGGTGACTATACAGGTATTGCAATTGATGCTCAACAAAATGGACACTTCTGGTCAGCCAGTGAAAGAGGCAGAGCCGGCAGCTGGGGAACGGGTATCGGATACTTTGCTTTTTTCAATGTTACTACAAATATTACCGGTAATAATGGTAGTCTACCTGATAAATATAGCCTGAGTCAGAATTACCCAAATCCATTCAATCCGGCGACAAGAATTATGTTCTCAATTCCTGAAGCAGCATATGTAAAATTATCCGTTTACGATATGCTTGGCAGAGAGATAAAAACACTCATATCCGGTGAAATGCAGGCCGGCAGCTATGAAACCGTATTCAGTGCTGAAAATCTCTCAAGCGGTGTTTATTTTTATAAGCTCGAAGCAGGTGACTTTGTTGAAACCAAGAGAATGATGCTCAACAAATAAAACTCTTTATTAATATTCACTCAGTGGGGTTCCGAATGGTACCTCACTGAACTTATTTAAATAGAGGAGGTTAAAAAGTATGGATAAAAGAAAAATATTACTACCTGTAATTGCAATACTGGTTTTTGTGATGATCTTCATTTTTTATAAGGAGGGGATATT
>JAEYVS010000070.1 GCA_023429265.1 Bacteroidota bacterium
GTCCCGAACATGCTTCGGGAGAGAGGGGAAGAGCGAAGCGAAGGGGAGAGGTAATAAAAAAGAATTACACCTTCACCTCTTTCCCAAGCCCTAGCTTGGGAAAGCATTCGAAAGTAAATTGAAAATACCCCCTAAACCTACGCTCCGATTTAGTTAGTTATAGAACAAACCCCCTCTCCTTACCAAGGAGAGGGGAAGAGCGAAGCGAAGGGGAGAGGTAAAAAAAAGGGGAGCTATTATAGCTCCCCTTCGAAGAATTCAATAATTAAAAATAAACTCTACTTTATCAGTGTCATCTTCTTCACCTGAGTAAATGACCCGGAAGTCAGCTTATAAAAATATACACCGCTCGACAATCCATCCGCATTAAAATTAATTCTATAACTTCCTGCGCTCCTGAAATCATCAATCAGCGTTCTTACTAACTTGCCGCTCAGATCATATACCTTTAAACTCACGTGCTCTGAGGTAGGAATTGCAAAGTTTATCTCAGTTGTAGGGTTGAATGGATTAGGATAGTTTTGAGCTAACCCGTAGTTAAGCACATTACCGTTATTTCCTGTTATAGATGTTGGGTTATCAATATTAAACTTAATATAACCCGCAGGGGCAGGCAATGGCTTTGTAACAGTCTTTCCGCTGTTGGATGTAGCAGAAATATAATAGTAAACCTTGGTTCCTAAGTTCTGTGCCGGGATGCTCGCAGTAAATGTATCACCCGCCACTGACATATTTACCTGGTTATATGCCATGGTTGTGTCAGTCCTCCAGAAAAGCTTAGCATTGTTAACGCCGCTCTTTGTCTTTATATAAGCTTTTACAGGGTAAGGATTGGTTGTATTATTATTATCCCTCACAGCAGAATGTGAGATAAATACGGGTTCGCTGACTCCGATTTCTTTTGTAATACAATGTATTGCCCCGAGAGAACCTATAATGTTGTTGCAGTTGATCCCATATACTTTGTATCCAGGCATTGCTTCTCTGTAAATTCTGAGAGCTGTTGTGTCATACTGTGCCTGGTATGTAGGTACAATAATGGTTTTATTAACAATTACTGAATTTGTATATGTCCTGTAATTTCCCGACGGTGGATAATTTCCATTATGTGGAGGCATTGGTATCCTCACGACTTTGTAAGGTTTACCGAAACATGTCTGGAAATTGTTTAATACGTATTGAAGGTTAGCCTCGATCTGTGGACCATCCGCAACTCCAGGTGGATATTGTCCAACTAAAAGAGTTTCTTCATCGAGAAGTTTAATATGCATATCTATATGGTGAATCTGGTCATAGGGTAGGGTATCCATCTTTATATAACGATTCAGACCCATGTAAGAATTCATTATTCCATTAATCTGATTTTCTGTTTTCACAGAAACTCCATAATACCATGCATAAAAATCGTTTTCTCTAAGGATAAGATCAGATGCAAATCCTGTTCCGTGGCCGTCCACCATGAAGTTGCCACCTGTATTAACCAAGTCGTTTGGTGCTTGCAGCGTCCTGTGAATAGGTACACCCATATAATTAGCAATAAACTGTGGTGTTGCATCATCTTGTGGTCGAGTGGGTCTGTTGTATATCCAGTCAATTATCCTCATCGTATCTGCTACATCCGAATAAACTGTCCACGGCCCGTAATCCCTGCACCATATAGAGTTGCTTGGGGTAGCAAGGAATTTAACATTGGTATGAGGAACGCCGCCATTTGTAAGGAATGTTTTAATGTTGTTTGAATCATTTGGCCCGCTCGTTGCACATATAATGTAAACCAAACACTCTTCCTGTGCGTAATCAACTATACTTCTGAGTATTACTCTGTGATTTGGATTATCGACCCATGTTATTTGTAATGCTTGAAGCTCTTCCCACTCAGCCATTGTTCTTACTGATCCAGGTGGGGGGTTGTTATCATCAGTTGGAAATACTGGAGGTCGTTTGTAAGTTTTCATTTGTTCCAATTCTTCTTGTGAGAAATCTCTAGGAAGATCTTGACCCATTACCATACTTCCAAATGCTAGGAAAAGCATTAAAACTGTTAATTTTTTTATCATTTTAGCTTTAAGTTATATGTAATTCTAATTCTTTTGATTTTTTAATTCAATGTAAATACTCATTATCAGTAATCAAATAACCCCTCACGTAATCCTTCACCGCCTCCGGTATAGGAGTTGTATTTAGTTCATAGCCCGTATCCTTTAGCTTTGTCATATCTGCCTGCGTAAAATTCTGGTACTTATTTATCAGGTCATTCGGCATGTCAAAATACTCGATGTTTGGCTCCAGGTCTAATGCCTCGAAAATCGCTTTAACGAATGTATTAAATGATGTTGCATTCCCTGTGCCTACATTATATAATCCGTTAATTATTTTATTCTCCATAAAATTCACCGTCATATTCACCGCGTCCTTTATGTAAACAAAATCCCTTTTCTGCTCGCCGTCCGCCAGCCCGTCCACAGTGGATTTAAAAAGACTCGCCTTTCCTGTAGATTCTATCTGCTCGAAACATTTATGTATGACGCTTCTCATATCTCCCTTATGATATTCATTTGGTCCGAATACATTGAAATACTTCAGCCCAACTATTTTGTCGAATAGCCTGTATCTCCTCGCGTAAAGATCGAACATCTGCTTCGAATAACCGTATCCGTTTAATGGACACAGGTTATGGATCTGGCTCTCGTCATCTTTGTATCCCTGCTCACCGGAACCGTATGTCGCGGCTGATGACGCGTAAATAAATCTGACATCATCCTGCAGCGACTTATTGCAAAGCAGCTTTGTCAGCTCATAGTTATTCCGTAAAAGGTTATCGAAGTTCCTTTCCGTTGTAGCGCTGATAGCTCCCATGTGAAATATGGTCTTTACTTCAGCCTTCTTCAGAAAGTCGTTCGTAAGGTATTCGATGAATGCCTCGCTGTCGAATACGTCTGCATACCTCAATGAGACAAGATTTTTCCACTTATCGTCCTCACCGAATCTATCCACTATGAAAATATCATCTATTCCCATCTGGTTCAGTTTCCAGACTATAGCGCTCCCGATGAATCCCGCGCCTCCTGTTACTACTATCATGATTATTAATTAAATTTCTATCTTTTGTAACGCCTTAAAAAGTATTTTGTTCTTTAGAACCTTCTCCGCCTGAAATACGTTTTCCTTCCATTGTACCCAGCTAAGCATCTTATACGCCTTATGAAAATCCACCCATTTATATTCCGAGTGCTCGTCTGAAAGTTCTACTTCTCCGCTGACTTTAGCCAGGAATACAGGGAGTATGCTTATGCTGTCCTCTACTGAATTATAAAATGTCGTCATCACCGGCAGTACACGCAGTTCATCCGGCTCCAGCCCTGTCTCTTCTTTCATTTCCCTTATCGCGGTATCATATGCTTTCTCGCCTTCATCCATCGTTCCGCTCACCATCTGCCACAGATTAGGATACCTGCCCTTATCAGCCCGCTTCATAACTAAATAGCGCACTCCCGCCTTCGTCTTCTTATAAACATACACCTCAACCCTCTTTGTAAAAATTTCCGCCATATATAAAATTATTAAAAATCTTTTATTCCGCTTGCGTCCCGCTTTAGCGGTGATTAATTCTTAATTCTTAATTAATTAGTGTGCCTCAAACCACGTCTCACCGACTCCCACTTCGACTTCTATCGGAACCTTCAGCTCGATTGCCGTTTTCATCTTATCTACTACTATCTTTTTTAGTTTATCCAGTTCATCTATCTTTGCCTCGAATACAAGCTCATCGTGTACCTGCAGCAGCATCTTCGATTCCATTTTCTTCTTCTTCATCTCTTCGTGAATGTTGATCATCGCGATCTTTATCATGTCCGCTGCAGTACCCTGAATGGGCATGTTGATTGCCGCTCTTTCATCTTCCGCTCTTGCGGCGGCATTTTGATTCATTATCTGCATAAGGTATCTGCGTCTTCCCATAAGTGTTTCCACATACCCGTTCTCACGGGCGAATTTCTTAGTCCTCTCCATGTAATCCTTCACTTTAGGATACTCACTAAAATACCGTTCTATGATCTCTTTTGCTTCTGAATTTTTTATCTCCAGTCTGCTCGCCAGACCAAAAGCCCCTATTCCGTATATTATCCCGAAGTTCACTTCCTTAGCCTTTCTCCGCATATTCGGTGTCACATTGTCCTTGTCCACGCTAAATACTCTCATGGATGTCTCGGTATGAATATCGTGATTCCTTTTGAAAGCATTTATCATATTCTTGTCATCCGCGTAATGAGCCATTATCCTTAGCTCTATCTGTGAATAGTCCGCCGATAAGATCTTGTATGATTTATCCCTCGGTACGAACGCTTTTCGTATGCTTCTTCCTGCCTCGCTCCTTATCGGAATATT
>JAEYVS010000103.1 GCA_023429265.1 Bacteroidota bacterium
TCGAATAAATTCCAGATGTTTCCTTCGAGTTTTGCCCTGGTAACTGAATTATCAGATGTCGTGCAGGATGAAAGGAAGAACACACCAAAGATGCTTGATATTAGAATTATCCTTTTCAAAATAGGTCCTTTATTCAACTTTTAGATTTAAACGAAAGACATCAAGTGTGTGTTCCAGAATTCATTAAATAAATTTGAATTAACATACATTTAAAAAGAATAAATTACAGGTTGATTTTCCGGGTCTATTAAAACAATATTTAGATATTTTGAATTATTATTAGTCAAGATTGAAAAATCAGAGCTTTAAAAAATTTTTGGATTCGTTCCACAAATTTGAATTGAAAAAACAAGATATTGCTAATTAGTATTTCCAACAACATTTTCTTACACTATTTTTTATATGTCAAAGAACTAAAAGTTACTCTTAATTTTAAATTAATATGGTAGAGTAAAGCTTACATACAAATATATGTAAGGAGCGGGGTAAGAAGCAAATAAAAAAAGGATAGATAGCGCATCTATACAAAAAGGTGTTTAAGTGATTAATAAACAATGGTGATGATTTTTAGGGTTGACGAGCTAAATATGGTAAACAAGCATTTTTTCTTCGAATTTTTATTTTCATCCGGGTTAACTCACGTAACATGGGCAACCCACCCGGTTACGATAAATCGGACCACTCCTCCCGATGGAGGGGGAATAATTACATTAATGATTTGTCGGGAAGAAAAGTTAGTGGCTAAAGCCAAGTTTTAATGTTATTCTTATCCACGAGTTAAAACTCGTGGCAATTCAGTATAAATTATAAAATGCTTCTGGAGTGCAATTTTGGGACTTGAAAAATCACATTAATAGCTTTAATTTGTAGATTCTAAGCGGGAATAGCTCAGTTGGTAGAGCGCAACCTTGCCAAGGTTGATGTCGCGGGTTCGAGTCCCGTTTCCCGCTCAAAGTTCTTGTTCCCAAAGTCCCCTTTGGGAACACTCATTTTAGGGCGTCGTACCCAAGTGGCTTAAGGGAGCAGTCTGCAAAACTGCCATTCATCAGTTCGAATCTGATCGACGCCTCAAAGCTTATAAAAAAACCCGCTGGAAGGCGGGTTTTTTGTTTAAACTTTAAACATATACTTATATTTACATTGCAGCAAATTTCTTTGTCAGGTCTACTACCCTGCAGCTGTAGCCCCATTCGTTATCGTACCATCCAACGACTTTTACAAGATTTCCATTAACCATCGTGCTCAAAGAGTCGAAAACACAGGAATGGTCATTTCCAACAATGTCGCTCGAGACGATCGGATCCTCAGTGTATTCAAGTATTCCCTTAAAGGCTCCTTCAGAAGCTGTTTTAAAGGCTGCGTTGACTTCCTCTTTTGTTACGTCTTTTTTCAAATTACAGACAAAATCCGTAATAGAGCCATCCGGTGTAGGTACCCTTAGAGAAAATCCATCCAGCTTTCCATTTAAGTGTGAAAGCACCTTTCCCACCGCTTTTGCAGCGCCTGTAGTTGTTGGGATAATGTTTATTGCTCCTGCTCTTGCCCTGCGAAGGTCCTTATGAGGCTGATCAAGCAATGCCTGGTCATTAGTATATGAATGCACAGTGGTCATAAAGCCTTTCTCTATGCCGAAAGCGTCATCGAGAATTTTAACCATAGGGGCGAGACAATTCGTCGTGCAGGAAGCATTTGAGATTATCCTGTCATCTGCCTTTAAAGCATCATCATTTACACCCAGTACGATCATCGAATCGAGCTCGTCCTTTGGAGGAGCGGTCAGTATCACTTTTTTAGCGCCACCGTCCATATGAAGCTTAAGCTTTTCTTTATTTGTAAATACACCGGTTGATTCAATTACAATGTCCGCTCCGAGTTCACCCCATTTCAGCTGACTGGGATCCTTTTCTGCTGTAATCAATACTTCGTCACCATCGACGGAAAATCCATTTTCACTGCCTTTTACTTCACCCGGAAATTTTCCGTGAACAGAATCATATTTTAATAAATGGGTCAAAGTTTTAGCATCAGTAAGGTCGTTTATGGCAACTATATCAAAACCACCTAATTCCTTCATTCTTCTGAATACTAGTCTTCCAATTCGCCCAAAACCGTTAATTCCGACTTTTATTGACATATCTCGAATATTTTAAATTTTTTCGTGAAATTTTATGAGAATAGACCAAAATAACTAAAAAACGAGTGATTTACAATGAATAATGGGAATCATTGGGTTTGCTACAGGTTTAAGAATTGTATAAAATGGTAAATTGATTTTGAAGCAATTTTTGAGTATTTTAGTATGTTTTTTACCCATTTTAACTAAAAATTAACCAATTTTTTCAAATTTATGGCAGAAGCATCAGATCTAAAGACCGGTAACGTAATAATGTATAATAATGAATTACACCAGATCTTTGAAGTGGAACACCGCACACCGGGAAATTTACGCGCATTTTACCAGGTAAGAATGAAACATCTGAAAAATGGTAAAATGATCGAGAACAGATTCAGACCAAATGAAACCGTAGAAATGGTCAGGCTCGAAACAAAGGAATTTCAGTATCTTTATAAAGATGGAGACGATTACCAATTTATGGATAATGAAACATACGAACAGACTCACATTCCGTCGGATGTGGTGGGAAAGCAGGGAGATTTTATGAAGGAAGGTCAGATGGCTCAGATAGTATTTCATAACGGAAAGGCTCTGAATCTTGAGCTGCCTCCACACGTAGAGCTAAAGGTAACTGAAGCCCCTCCCGCAGTAAAAGGAAATACGGCAACAGGCGCAACAAAAGTAGTAATCGTCGAAACCGGAGCATCAGTAAACGCGCCGCTTTTTATTGAAGAAGGTGAAGTGATCAAGGTCGATGTAAGGACCGGAGATTACATTGAAAGAGTAAAATCATAACCCGTTTCTTTATCAACATAAACCATCGGAAATGGATCTAAACTATCTAAAAAAATTAATCAAAATCCTCGACTCGAGTAATCTAAATGAACTTGAGGTGGAAGAGGAAGGCTTGAAGCTAAGGCTCAGTAAAGGAGAAGGAATACCAGTTCAGCAATATACTACAGCTGTTCCGGCTACTGCCGTTCAAAACCAGGGTGGACAGGCTGCTCCAAAGGAAGAGCCAAAGACCGAGAAACAGGAATCAAGTGAAGAAACATCTTCATCGAACCTTTTTGAGGTTAAATCGCCGATGGTGGGTACATTCTACAGAGCACCCTCACCGGATGCCGATCCTTTCATAAACGTAGGGGATAGTATCAGCACAGGTAAAGTCCTTTGTATCGTAGAGGCAATGAAGCTAATGAACGAGATTGAAGCTGAAGTCTCCGGAAAGATTGTGAAGATACTGGTAGAAGACGCTCAGGCAGTTGAATACAACCAGCCATTGTTTTTGGTTGAATTGAACTGATCTCATTCTAAATCCTTTTTATCATTATACATACCCATTGAAAAAGATAAAGAAAATACTAATTGCAAACAGAGGTGAGATAGCTCTCCGCATAATAAGAACCTGCAGGGAAATGGGAATACAGACTGTAGCGGTATATTCGCAGGCAGATGCAGATTCACTTCACGTGCGATTCGCGGACGAGGCTGTATGCATAGGTCCCGGACCATCAAAGGAAAGCTACCTGAATATTCCCCGCATCATCGCAGCTGCAGAAATAACTAATGCTGATGCTGTTCACCCGGGTTACGGCTTTCTTGCGGAAAACGCTGAGTTTTCGGATATTTGCAAGGATTCCCAATTGATATTCATAGGTCCTGACGGCAAGATGATCAATGCAATGGGTAATAAATCATTTGCAAAGGAAACGATGAGAAATGCCGGTGTACCGGTTGTACCGGGCAGCGGCGGTGTAGTGAATACAGTAGATGAAGCAAAAAAGCTCGGAGCAGAGATTGGCGCGCCATTAATGATAAAGGCCTCCGCTGGCGGCGGCGGTAAGGGCATGAGAATCGTGAAACATCTGGATGAAGTTGAACACGCATACCAAACTGCAAAAAGTGAAGCCGAGATAGCATTTGGTAATTCCGATGTTTACATAGAGAAATTCGTTGAGAATCCGCGACACGTAGAAATACAGGTGCTGGGGGATAAGTTCGGTAACGTGATCCACCTCGGAGAGCGCGACTGTTCGGTACAAAGAAGGCACCAGAAACTGATCGAAGAATCCCCTTCCCCGGTTGTAGATGAGGATCTGAGACAGAGGATGGGTGAAGCTGCCATACTTGGAGCTAAGAGCGTGAACTATCTTGGCGCAGGAACAATAGAATTCCTGGTAGATAAGAATAAGGATTTTTATTTCATGGAAATGAATACCAGGATACAGGTAGAGCATCCTGTAACTGAGGAGGTAACGGGATTTGACCTGATCCAGGCACAGATAAAAGTTGCAAACGGTGAACAGATAAAACTTAAAGAAGCTGAATTCAAAGGACATTCAATCGAATGCAGAATAAACGCTGAAGACCCTGACAATAATTTCAGACCATCCCCGGGATTAGTAACAGCATTTCACGTACCCGGCGGGCATGGGATCCGGGTCGATACTCATTGCTACGCGGGATATACCATTCCCCCTTATTATGACTCAATGATAGGAAAGCTCATAGTAATAGGAAAGGATAGAGATGAAGCAGTAAGAAAGATGTCGAGAGCGCTGGATGAATTTATTATTGAAGGGGTAAAAACTACTATACCATTCCACCAGAAGATAATGACCAATAAAGATTTTCTAAATAATAACTACGATACGTCCTTCATCGAAAAGATGAAGGAATAAACAATATGAGAAAGATAACCACATACATAGGGCTGGTATTGATGATATTCGGAATGGCATTCAACGTAAATGCATTTCAGAAAGGAAAAGATACGACTAAAACCAAAAAAGATACTACTCTTACAAAAGATACCGGTACCACCGGCGGACAAACCCAGCTGCAGATAGATACTGTATTGAATCAATTAGGAATAGACACACAGCAAACATTAATAGATACTACTCAGCTGGTCGATTCAACATTGATAGAGCCGGTGACAGAGAATAAGCTAACCAACTTTAAGTTATTTTTATACATAATACTCAGCTTGCTTGGTATGGCATTGTTTTATTATCTGTTCGTTCAGATGATGTTTAAGACATTCCACAAGACAAGGGGTACACGTCAATCAATGTTATTATCGTGGAATTTATTTTTTGCTGTGAGTATTGTATGGCTGTTTATCATATGGGGAATCGTAGCAGAATTCTGGACATCGGCGGCATTTATGGTTACAATGATCTTTTTATTCATCGTATCTCTTGTAATGCTGATAATTTCAGTAAAAAGTAAATAAAGTTATCCATTTCTATTTTAGTCCGAAATTGATATTTTTTGAGATACTTAAAAAATCATAACACAATTTTATAGTCTATGGACAAACAGTATGCACTCATATTAGGGGCATCGAGCGGTTTTGGAAAAGCACTGGCATTAGCTTTAGCAAAAGACGGAGTAAACATAATCGGACTTCACCTCGACAGATCATCAACCATGCCCGGTGTAGAGGAATTAATTTCCGATATTAAAGCAGCCGGTGTAGAGGCGCATTTTTACAATATGAATGCTGCTGACGAGGGCAAACGCAAGCAAACCATAGATACCATTAAAAATGAGATTTTCAAAGGTGATGCTAACTGTACGATAAAAGTATTAGTACATTCTCTTGCCTTCGGTACATTAATGAATTTCATCGATGAAGACCCTGCCAAACAGATCACGAAGAGACAGATAGACATGACCCTGGACGTTATGGCATGCAGCCTTGTTTACTGGACGCAGGATGTTGTTTCAAACGGATTGATGAAAAAGGGCGGTAAAGTCTATGCAATGACCTCATCAGGGGGTACCAGGCAGATAAAATATTACGGCGCAGTATCCGCGGCCAAAGCATGTTTGGATTCATTCGTCAGGCAGCTTGCAATGGAACTTGCACCGAAAGGGATATCCGTAAATGCATTAAAAGCAGGGGTAACGAATACACCGGCTTTGCAAAGGATACCGGAAGCAAATAAAATTATAGACAATGCTCTTCAAAGAAACCCGATGCACATACTGACCGACCCTAAGGACGTAGCCGATTTTGTAATAGACAATTACAAATTGGAATCCCACTGGATGACAGGAAACATCATAGGCATAGACGGGGGCGAAAGCATAGTGGAAATTTAAATGGATTTTCACTTGTTAGCTAATTGAAGTAATTTATATGGAGATGATATTATGGCAGATTACCCACAAAATAATAAGATGTTCTCGCCTGAGAATACAATAAACCTTTCAGCAGAAGATAAAGGAAGTTTAGAGCTAAAGACCCAGGAATTCATGCCCACCATCATAATCGGGCTTGGGGGAACGGGAAAGGAAGTAATGCTCAGACTCAGAAGGCAATTCGTTGAAAAATACGGATCGCTGAATGACTTCCCCATTATTTCATATCTATATATAGATACAGACAATGCTCCCACGGAAGAAGGCGGACTTGCCCGTGAGCAGGATCTGCTGATTAATGACATAGAATTTCAGCCAGCAGAAAAGATTTTCAATCCCGTTAACCCATCGGATTACATCCATAAAATTCACGATGTACCGCACGTAAAACAGTGGCTCAGTACTACAGGTGAGATTGGGAAGCTCGGAACAATGAATACAGGCGCGGGACAGATAAGACCTGCGGCAAGACTTGCGCTGTTTCATAATTACGATGAAATAGTCAGCAAGCTCACCTCGGCTAAATCTAGAATAACAGATTCAAAATCAATAAATCTCGTCAAGGATAAGCATAAGATAAAGAACGTAAACACGGACAAGATCAATGTTTATGTGATAACCTCAGTCAGCGGCGGTACGGGCTCGGGGATGTTTGTGGATTTTGGATTTATTATCAGGAATATATTTAAAAATACGGCTGTATCATCTTGTTACGTGGTGCTCCCGCAGATATTCCAGGGATACGGCAAGGAGAGAGTTTACGCTAACGGGTATGCCGCTCTGAAAGAGCTGGAGTTTTATAATTTGAAGAACGTATTCGATGTGACGTGGAAGAAGAACTTCCCTCTCACATTTCAGCCGGGTGTATACGATGATGTTTACTTAATAGACGGTGAAAACGCAAAAAACCTTTCACTCTCGGATATCAGCAATAAAGATATTTACAAGATGTTGTCCGATTCGATATTCCAGGACTTCTCAAATTCGGATTTCGCAAATTACAAGCGCGGAGTACGAGTCAACTTAGTTCAATATAAACAAAGACTTTGGCCTGATGATAATACCGTAACGGAAAACACATATTCCAGGAAATATTCAACTCTCGGTCAAGCGACTATTTCCATACCTATAGACAGGATAACACTTTCGTGTGCATATAAGCTGTGCGAGGATATAATTAATTATTACCTGACATTTGCAGACGGGTCACAGAGCGATGTGGACAATTATTTGATGGATGAGTTCCTCCCATCTCTGGGAATCTTAGAGTCTAACCAGAAGCATCAATTACTCGAATCGCTGTACAGCATTGGAGAGAAATCATCAATTCCAGCAAAAATTAAGGGATTCCTGAATGCGCTGCAAAATGAGCTTATCACCGGGAAACGCGGAAACAACTGGTCTGCATTCATACTGGGTGAGATAAAGAAGTTCGATACGAATTTCAAAGATGACAATGACGTGCTAAGGCAGGGAATGTATTATTCACAGATCCACTCAAACCGAACGAATATCCTTAATAACGCTGTGGGCGACAGGGAAAGAAACATTATCGGTGGACTTGAGAAGCAGATCAACTCACTTGTTAACGATTCCACACGCGGTGTATTTTATTCTATAAACGTGCTCAGAAGGCTTCAATTCATCCTGTCGAATGAGAACTTCAATTACATACCGAAATTCGATAAGGATATTAAGGACCTCCAGGTAGTTATATCGAGGCTTGATTCGGAGGTTAAGAGACGCTTCCAGGATCTGCGCGAAGACGAAGCAATGTCAAAGATAAACGTACTCAAGAAAACCGCGATGTCGGGGACACTTGAGAAGCTTATAAAGACACTGGATGAGTATTATAACGCGCTCGTAAAGATAAGAGCGAGGTATTATGCTAAGGAAATCGCACAGAGGATTCTCAATACGGTAGAAAAAGGCGTTAAGACCGATTCCGGAAAGATACAATTCACGGGCTTAATATCAGATCTCGAAAAATTGACGGGAAATCTAGGTTTATTGAAGGAGAATTTCGAGAGAAAATATAAATACTTTGCTCAAAAGCAGAATACCAGCTTTAATCTGCAGATATATGAGCCGGAAGATATTAAGAATGAGTATTACATAAGGTACATTGGAACGGGACAGAATGCACAGGATAATATTAAATCCATCGCATACAAGCTTCTAAAGGAGCTTGGAGCGTCAGACGTGACTGATATTGTGAATATCCTCAAAGACAGTGACGCAAAAGTTGTTGAAGAGAAAATGATTGCTTTTGCGAAGAGGCATTTCGAAAAGATCAAAGAAGATTATAACATTACGGAGATATTGTTTGAGAAAGACCCGATCAGGAGTGAATCCAAGATAAGAGGTATGTTCCTTCAGGCATTCCCGTGGCTTCGCGTTAAAGATACCCCGGGCAGCTTTAAGCTCGATGATTCGGCAAAGAAATATTACATAGGTATCAGGACCAATACTCCCTCATTCAGAAATTTCCAGAACCTGATCCGATCGATTGCAGGTTCATCGGTGGAATTCAAAGATTCCGCGGATAACTCTTCGATTACGTTTTACACAGAGTGGGCCGGATTCCCGTTATTTTATTCCTACACGATCGCGGAAGAAATGAAGCCGTACTATAAGCAGCTGACTCAAAACCAGAATATCGACCTTCACATCGACAGGAACCATTATCTTTATACTGATATCATTCCCCTATCGACGGACGAAAGAAAGCGGCTGGATGAATCTTACAGAGCATACCTGATGGGATTAATTTTTGGTGTATTTGACATTGTCTCGGAAATAGATACTGAGACGGGTAAACCGAAATCAATCTATAAATATACATTGCAGGAAGGGATCACCGTCAGGAGAGTAGAACAGCTTGGGAACGAGAGAAGATTGATTAACAGGTTATTTGAAGAGCAGGGACGAGATTCACTGAGATATAAGATACTAAAGGACGCGGAAAATATTCAGAGCCAGATGTATATGAGGAATTACCTGGCAGAAATGCTTGTGATTTTCGAATATTACTATGAGAATATCTATAACTTACAGGAAATAGAAGTATCGGGTGATGCAAAGATAAAAGTTGAGACATATGAATACACGATTGCTAAGAATCTTGCGCGGGAAATAGAGAGCAAAGTTCATCCTAATGAAAAAGAAGCATTCATTCAAAGGGTAATGGAGCTAAAGAATAATATGGATTCATTTTCAGAATTATGCGGAGATGGTATGAAGCGAGTTCTTAAGGTAAAGGAAATATTGCTTGACAAAGAGCAGGATCTCGATGGCAATCTTGTAACGGAAAAAGTAAACCAAACTGATACAAACGGCAATATTAACCTTAACAGGCTAAAAGAAATGAAATTAGCTCTGGATGAGGGATTGATAACGGAAGAAGAATACAACAATGCCAAGAAGGAGTTCTTAAAAATATAATATGCCGACTTACGATTACAAATGCGGGAATTGCGGGCACCAACTGGAGGTCTTTCAATCAATCAAAGCTGATGCCATCACAAAATGTCCCGAATGCGGAGAAGACAAGCTTAAGAGATTGATAGGTGGAGGGGCAGGTTTGATATTTAAAGGAAGCGGCTTTTATTTAACCGATTATAAAAATGCGGGCACGAATTCCGGTAAATCTTCTTCGACATCAAGCAATGAGAAAACTGCCTCAACAGAAGCAAAATCTCCCGATACAACCACCAAAACCGAATCCAAAAGCCCCGACACAAAACCGGCAGACAAAGCAGATTAAGCTTCTAAATTTACAACAGTTTATATCGCAACATTTAGGGTTTAAATACGTAATAATTTATAAAAGAAATTAAATATTTGGGTAATGAAGAAAATTATTCTATTTATTTTCGGATTAGTTATTCTGGGCTCATCTTTATCACAAGCTCAAAATAATTTACCGGACAATTTTTATTTTAAAAAGCTTAGTAATGGACTTGATGTACTTGTCATTCAGGATAAGACAGTTCCCCTTGCGACAATAGAGATTGCAGTAAGAAATGGAGCTTATACAGAAAGTCCGGAATTTGACGGTCTCTCGCATTTGTATGAGCATATGTTCTTCAAAGCAAATAAGGACATTCCCTCACAGGAAGAGTTTCTTAAAAGAACCCAGGAACTCGGCGCAATCTGGAACGGCACAACAAGCACAGAAAGAGTAAATTATTTCATAACAATAGGTACGCAGCACATAAGAGACGGATTGAAATTCATGAATTCCGCGATAAGATATCCCCTCTTCATTGAACAGGAAATGAAGAATGAAAATCCTGTTGTGGATGGCGAATTCCAGAGAGCCGAATCAAATCCTGCATTCTTTTTATTCAATGATATGAACAGGTATATGTGGGGCGACCTTTACAGCCGGAAAAACGTGATTGGTGACCACGACATCATCTTAACAGCGACACCTGAAAAAATGAGAATATTACAGGAAAAATATTATTATCCAAATAATTCAATAATTGTAATTGGTGGTGATGTAGACCCATATAAAACATTTGATGAAGTAGAGCAAATATTCGGAGACTGGCAGTCTTCTGATTTTGATCCATTTGAAAGATATCCAATTCCTGAGTTTGCTCCATTAAAGGAATCGAAGAATTTCATTACAATCAATGAAAATGCTAAAAATCCAATGATAATGATTGACTGGCATGGACCTGATACAAGGACTGACATCCCGGCAACATATGCTGCGGACGTTTTTTCATTCATTGTAAATCAAACAACATCAGAATTACAAAAGGATCTTATTGATGGTGGATTGGCTAACACAGTTAATGTTGGCTATCAAACTCAAAAATACGTAGGACCGATAAGCATATTCATAATCCCAAAACCTGACAAAATAAATGAAGTTCTCGCTAAAATAAATGAGCACATAGAAAGATGGGATTCGGATGACTATTTTACCGAAGAACAGATCGAGACAGCTAAAACCCAGCTGGCAATAGGAGAAGCATATGGGGAAGAGAATATTACAAATTTCGTTCATACAGTGACATTCTGGTGGGCATCGGCATCAATTGATTATTATACGGGCTACCTTGAAAATCTAAATAAAGTTACCCGTGAAGACATGAAGAATTATGTAAGAAAATATATTAAAGGAAAACCAAGAATCACAGGTATCCTTCTTTCTCCTCAAATGAAAGAATCGTTTACTTTAGAAAATTTTGAAACAGCAGGAAGCCATTAAAACTCAAAAATATGAAGAAAATTTTTAAATTTATCGTAATAATTCCGGTCTTTATTGCAGTGTTTGGTATATCCAATAGTTTTGCCCAGGGAGATGAATTTGAAGTAGATGGAATTAAAGTCATTCTTAAACCCTCAATAAAAGAAGTTATAAGTGTAAGATTATTTATCGATGGAGGGACTGCAAATTACCCAAAAGAAAAGGAAGGCATTGAAGCTCTTACACTCAGCCTGGCTGTTTCAGGTGGTACTCAATCAATGTCGAAACATGAGTTTAACAATGAGCTCGAAAAGATCGGAACCAGCATCAACAGTAATACCGGTTATGATTTTGGAGACATCAGCATGATCTGCGTAAAAGATTACTGGGATAAATCCTGGAACCTATTCTCAGATGCAATAATGAATCCCGCATTTGATTCCAAAGAATTCCAGATTATTAAAGACCAATATGTAGCCGGCGCTCAACAAAATGAATCCAATCCTGACGCACATATTCTAAATATGTCTATGGCACACGTATTTGAAGGTAAAAATTATTCTAAGATACCTAATGGAACTGTTCAAAGCTTACAGGCTCTCTCAGATAGTGAAGTAATAGCTTATTACAAAGAAATAATGGTTAAAAAGCGGGTATTCCTGGTAGTTGTGGGCGATGTGAGCAAAGAAGATATTACATCAAAGATCAGAAGCTCATTAGGGCGTTTACCGGAAGGTACAGCCGCTTCAACTGACGAAAAGGTTTTAATCAATGAGGCGAGTGAAGTAATTGAGGACAGGGACATTGAGACTAATTATATCAGAGGAGTATTTTCTGCGCCTAAAATGTCAGATAAAGACGCTATTCCAATGAGACTTGCTATGGCTATCTTAGGAGATCGTTACTTTGTTGAATTAAGGACAAAAAGGAGCCTCTCATATGCTCCAAGCGCATTCTACTCTACGGGGGCAATCAGAAATCCATATAATGTACTTTATATCTCAACCCAAAAACCCAAGGAATCGATGGAGGTAATGGTCGACATTGTACAAAATGTAAAAAATGATGGATTTACTGAGGAAGAGTTAAAGAATAAGAAAGAAATGTTTGCCACACAATATTATATGAACCTTATGACTAATGCCGCTCAAACTCAGAATTTAGGTACTTACGAGCTGATATCCGACTGGACTTTAAGTGAAGACATAAATGAAATGCTCCAGAACGTAACTCTTGAAGATATAAATAATATATTCGATAAGTATTCCAATATTATTAAATGGTCATATCTTGGCGATGGTACAGCGGTAAGCAAAGAAGATTTTAAGCAGGTTAAAAAGAAAGAAAACAATGAAGCTCAATAAGCTATAAGATTCTCATCGGCTAAGGGTGAGTGCAATAAGGAGCGATTGGATGCGAAAGCAGAAAATCGCTCTTTTTTTAATCGAAATTCTTTTTATTTTCCATATACCGCTCCAGGCTGAAACTTTCCCCTAAATATAATTTTCTCACCAGTTCATCATTAGCCAGTTCTACTGCTGTACCTGAACGGAATATTTTGCCTTCAATAAGAATATACGCCCTATCCACTATCGAAAGTGTTTCGTGGACATTATGATCGGTTATCAGGATGCCTATTTTTCGCTTTTTAAGGCTCACCACAATCTTCATTATGTCTTCGGCAGCTATTGGGTCGATTCCTGCAAAAGGCTCGTCCAGAAGCATGAATTTAGGGTCTGAAGCAAGAGCCCTGGCAATTTCAGTACGTCTTCTTTCACCCCCGGATAATGAATAACCCATTGTATCCCGTATCTTTTCCAGGCTAAAATCATTTATCAGCTGGTCACATTTTTCTTCTACTTCCTCCCTGTCCAGCCTCATAAACTGTAAGACAGCTTTAATATTCTGCGTAACGGTTAATTTTCGGAAAATTGACGGTTCCTGAGGCAGGTATCCTATCCCGTGCTGTGCCCTTTTATACATTGGCATCTTGGTTATATACTCACCATCCAGTTCGATCTCTCCGCTATTTGGTTTAACCAATCCGCATATCATATAAAAGCTAGTTGTCTTCCCTGCACCATTTGGCCCCAGTAATCCAACAACTTCTCCCTGTTCCAGACTTACGGAAACATCATCTACAACTGTTCGCTTCTTGTATTGCTTAACAAGATTATATGTTTTAAGCTTACTCATTTATGCAAAAAAACTAACGGGATTCCGTTAGTTTAATGTAACTCCTTGTATTATGGGTTTAGTATGCAATTCTTAAGAGCTCCACCATATCTCTTACTGCTTTGTCAAGCCCTGTAAAAATAGCTCTGGATATAATGGAATGTCCAATGCTTACTTCGCCAATTTCCTTTATTGTCAGCATAGGTAATATATTTACATAATTCAGACCGTGTCCTGCTGTTACCATCAATCCCATCTCTGAAGCCATTCTTGCAACAACGGCTATCTTTGTCAATTCGTCAATTTTCTGGCGTTCTGATTTTGCGTTAGCATAATCTCCGGTATGTATCTCTATAGTATCAGCGCTTAGCTCAACAGCGAAATCAATATTTTCAGGTACAGGATCAATGAATAAGCTGACAGGGATGTTATGTTCTTTTAAAGTACCAACTGTCTTTCTTATCTTTTCTAAATCTTTCGAAAGTACAAGTCCACCTTCTGTAGTCACTTCCTTTCTATTTTCAGGTACCAGCATAGCAATGTCGGGCTTGACCTCAAGTGCTATTTTTAACATTTCATCAGTAGCTGCCATTTCAAGCTCAAATTTGGTCTGTACTGTCTCTCTTAGAAGTCTAACGTCTCTATCAGTGATATGGCGTCTATCTTCCCTCAAATGGCATATAATTGCTTCAGCACCTGCTAATTCGCAAATTGATGCCCCTGCAACGGGATCGGGTTCACTTCCACCCCGGGCATTCCGTATAGTTGCAATATGATCTATATTAACTGCTAATCTCATTAGAATATTTTATAAAAAGAAAATTTTTCCCTTATAATCGAAATTGAATCAATGGTAAACATAACTAGAAAGTGTAAAATCCAGCTGTATATAAAGGAGCCGCTACGCCAGGCTTGTATTCCCATAGCGAGACCGGCAATGATTGACCCAAAAAGCTCGAGTTCCGGCTTCCCTCTATGTAATATAAAGAATGGTATCATTTGAATAAATATAGAATAGTATCCAAATTTTTCCCTTAAACCAAATAGCATATACCCTCTCCATAAAAATTCCCATCCGAGCATATAGATTAGTACGGCAAATTCATAAATGAGAAATGTTGTGATACTGGAGCTTACTTCAGACCCTCCCTGGGGGTATGTTCTCGCAAAATCAGGTGAGGCAGAGACAATCCACAAAAAGGGCAGCATAAAAAGGAAGAAACCGATCACGGTAAACATACCGAATTTACCATCACCAATTGTCAAACCATAATCGGATAACTTTCCCTTTAATATGAACTTTATCGACAAAAGTGGAACAAGAAACATCAACAACCCATCACCCAGAAACCAATACAACCTGGAATCAAGCCTGTCCTGTCCAATATTATTGTAATAGAATAACGGGTTTACATACGATACACCTATGAATACAATTATTGAGACGGACAGGAATATGTATACAACCTTAAAGTCGAGAGTTTTTATAATGGATAACAGGTCTTTCAGTTCGGAGAAGTATTTCCTGATCATATTTTGAGGAAATTTATTTCGATTTGATTATGTACTGAAGTCTTTCGGGATCAAGTTTTATTATCCCCGCTTCAATTGGAAGAATAATTTCCGGCACAATGTACCCCAGAGAATCGTTTTCTATTTCTGTATACCTAACCATTACCCTGATGTCCGCTGCATTAATACCTGCCAGATCATTTACACCACCTCTCAAAGTAATATTAATCCTTGGGGGAACAAGAAGCACCTCTTTATCATCAGGAGCTTCTTCAACTCCAATTGTTACATCATTTATGGTTTTTTCTCCCAAAAGATCCACATCAAACACAACTGTGACCATAGTTGGTTCTATTCTTATAATATTTGATAAAGTATCCTTCAAAGATATTGTTTCAGTTATACTTTCATTTACATCGCTGATGGTCTTACTAACTGTCGACACAGACTTTATCTTAGAAATTACCGTTGAAGCTCCGGTTATTAAGACCGAATCCGGGGTCACACGCGGTTCTCCAACAATTTCATAACCTTCTGCCAGTTCAAGTTTTATATTATTTATTACTTTTACATATTTACTTGAGACTTTCTCAAAATTTATACTTATGGTTTCAGGCTCAACACTTATAATTGAAATGTTTGAAGGTATGTTAACTCTCTCGGATAATAGCTGCCTCAGATTTAGCTTGGTATCATTTTTTACATTTGCCACATTAACCGAAAATTCATCCTCACGGGAAAGCATAAGATTAAGCAAATCCCACCCTTTTCCGCCTGCAACTACCGTTATAGTATCAGGGAGATTTTCAGAGAGAGCTTGATTTTGTGCTACTTCAAGGTTCAATGGTATCTGAAGTTCAACGTTATATACAACATTAAACTTCAGATATAGCCAAAGTATGAATGCAAAACCAAACGAGAAAAGATAAAGCCTCAGATTTTTTTTCAAATTTACAGGTGGAATTATTTAATAATTCAGATCATTTTCCCAATTATCATTTCTTAACTCAGTTCTTAAAGTTGAATGTACCATATCGAAAAATCCGGAACCTTCCGGTGGTCTTTCAACAAAAACACAAATAGCACCACCTTCTATTTTTTCGTATGTCCATACCTCATGACTTTTTTGGTTGGCTTCAAACGAAAACCTTTCTATGTCATCTGGTTTGCCATAAATAACATAAATTCTTCCCCGGTCGGTCTTCCACCCTTCTCTCCCCTGTTCTTTAAACGAAGCATCAGCCTGTAAAACACGGTTTATGTATTCAATTTTATATTCATTTTGAGGTGTAGCCGGATTATCATCCCGTCGTTTCCAGAATTCATATAAAAATTTCCTTTTATCGTTTATATTACTTAGCTCTTCAAAGGCTCTTGTTTCCTGCGTGGTACGGATATAAGAAGTAATTTCAAATTCTTTATCAATTAGATCCTCACGCATCTTGGAATAAGTACTTTTCAGATAATCATCGCTCCCTGTAAGGTCTATATCCTCAGTAATTCCGCTATTGTACGTGTGAAAAGTTTTTTCTTTAGTAACACGAGGTGTATTTTTACTATCAATAATAGATACGCTGAGTACATACGGAGCCGTAGGCAGACTATCTATTTCAAATGATCCATATTGAACAATGTCTTGAGATTCAACTCCCGACATTTTTTTGACATTTTTTAGAAATACCCTTTCTTTATTGAGATCCTTAATTTCACTCAAAATGTAAAAATCATCTGTTAAAACACCCGGAGTTATACCATACAATTCAAAATAATAATATAGCTCCTCCATATTATTACCGTATAAATTATTCGGATTAGGAACCACTTCAAGTGTATTTTTATAGAAAATACTCGACGGATCTGATCCGGTTGAGATTCCCGTAGAAAGCTGCAGATCACTTAGCAACAGCCCATCCTGCATATTTGCGATTGTAATGTCATTTGTGATTGTATCAGCATACACAGGATTATGTGAATCAGAAGCAATTACCTTGAGTACATATTCGCCCGGTTCAATCTGATAATTTAACTGCCCAACCAGATTATTATCCAACTCAGCTCTTGAAGTATCTTCTATTACTGCAGGAATTTTATAGGTCTGGGCAAAAACAAGATCATTAGTACCTTTTTTAAAAATATCAATATCGATCTGTGCTTCGGCAGTATATGTACCATCATTGTAAATAAATACAAGACCTTTTTTGTAAAAAGAATAATAGAATTCAACTATTGATTTACCTTCACTTCCTTTGAAAACACTGTAATCGTATCTAAAAAGGTATGGGGATTCGGAAAATGCACTTGTTGAATAACTTGCAAATAATAAGGTCAAAAAAAAGATTTTTAATGTTTTTTTCATTGTTCTTAATATTAAAGCGCGCCCTCAAGTAAAATAAAAAAGGTAATTCTCTTATTAAAGAGAATTACCTAATAATACTAAAATTAAATAAATTTTAAAATCCTACATTCAGAGTAAAAAATTGGTTTGTTGAGTTAAACCCTTCTTCATTAACTATCCTGTAGGCATAATCAAAGCCTAAGGTAACTCCGCCAAATGGATACTTTACACCTGCTCCAAAAGTTGGACCCCAAAGCTCTTCATTTTCCTCTTTGTCAGGCTTTAAGTTTAAAGCGCCTCTGATAAAGAAATTGTTATTGTAATTATACTCAAGACCAAATCGATATTCATCACTGGAGAACCCGGAGTTCATAAAAGTTGAAGCCAGCATAACCTGATTTTGTTTATTAAGGTTTGCAGTATATGAAACTCCAATTTCAAGATTTGTAGGAAGATCAAAACTCTGCAGGGTAACTCTCCTGGTAACGGTTTGACCATTCTCCACTAATTGTCTATCAAGTCCCTGTCCATCAAAAGTCATCGCAGGTCCAAGGTTTTTAAGAGCAATCCCAAACCTTAATCCTGTATTTCCTGCAAGATACTGAAGACCAAAGTCGAAAGCAAATCCTGTAGCACTAACATTAGCAATGCTCTCGTTAATAAGCTTAACATTAGTTCCGAAATGGATCCTATCTGTCATTGCACGAGCAAAAGCAAGGTTAACAACTATGTAGGTAGGGCTAAAAGTAGACCCATCACCTTCTGGATTGTATTCAGTAGTTACAAGTTCTTCGCCAAAGCTCAGGGTTCTTAAAGAAGCACCCAGGACTCCGACGTTGCTGATATTAACTGCACCAGCTACATACTCCATATTAATGTCAGCGATATAATTCATGTGAGAAAAAATTGCTTCTCCTGTTGGGTTTTGCAATTGGGAAAGACCAGCCGGATTCCAATACATAGCATCAATTCCGGTCACGCTTGCCAAATTAGACCCTTGAAGAGAAGTTCCCACAGAACCTACCGGGATAAGTAATTCCGGAGCTGCCATAGTCCCAAACTTTGTCCTGGGACCTGCAAATGCAGTAGCACCTGTCAGAATTACCATAATCACTATTAGTATACTTTTTAGGTTCATTTTTTAAACTCTCCTTTTTGTTTAGGAAGCCCCGGAATAAATCCGGGGCTTCCTTTGAATTTTGCTAATTTAAAAGTCGGCTCTTTCTTGCCCGGTAAATATGGCAAGCTTAATTATTTTCTGTCCAATACCCGGAGCATCAATAAGTGCAATATACATACCTGAAGCTACCGGAACATCTTCAAACGTTCTGAGATTCCATTGCTGATCAGAAACCGTATTATTCTTTTCTATCTTCCTGACAAGATCACCATTGAGTGTATATATTTTAATAGTACATACCTCCGGTAATCTTCTGAAAGTTATGAATCTGTTTGCACTGCTGGATTCAAGAACGTTAAATCCTAAGTAAGGATTAGGTACAGCTCTTATCTTTTCCATATCACCTCTGGTAACAGCGACTTCAGTGCTGACAGTAGTACCCTGGATATTGAAGTCATAGTATAAAGGATATCCGGGAGTAACATTAGGTCTTGTAGTATAATATGGATAAATAGAAAATACGTCACCTACACTATACGTAGCACCCGGCGCGATAAGCTTTGGCGCCCAGACATACATTATGTCAGTTTGCCCTTGCTGAAGGAAAAGATTCTTTGATGTGTAGAATGGATCCGGATTTGGATTATAATCTGATCTAAAGAAATATGTGATCAGCTTTCCACCTAAACTATCAGCAGAAGGTTCCCATCCTGCAGGAGCAGGGTTTATATCGTTTGATACTACAAAAGCAACATTTATTTGTCGCCTCTGAGCAGTGCTATCTGTTGGATCTACTTCATATGCCCTGAATGGAACCTCAACAAAATCCTGATATAAATACCAGTTATCCTGTCCCACTGTCGAAGTATCAAGGTAGCGGTATGCCATTTGACCGGCACCACCTAATCCTGTAAACTCAATCTCAACATTTCTAAGTTCAGTTGAAGATACGAGTGAACCCAGACCTGTAAATGTTGTTTGAGTTGGCCAGGACAGATTCATTAATTGCGATTGCCATGGTCTATCCGCCTGTCTTACATATTTACTTCCTTCGAGATATTTATTCCCCGGAGGATTGTAACTGAATCCATATTGTCTTGATTGATTTGAAGCAGGATTCTGAATTGAATCGCGTATTACACCTGTTCTGGTAATTCTATTAACTTTAAACTGAATTCCGTCAAAATTATATGAACCTACAGAATTGTTAAGTGCGATATTTTGAGCTAAAGGACCAAATGCACCACCATCAACAGATTTCAAAATATTATATGTTGTGTCGGCATTATATTGTACTCTATAAGATGCATTTGTTAAAGCATTTGCATCAAGAATGATCGGAGCCAGACCCAAATCTCTGCGATTTGTGTTTAAAGTATCCCCTGTGTTGTAATATGTTTGAGTACCTGCTAAAGTAGCAGTTGGTCTAACAGTAATCACAGAAGAGGATAAAGGCGAGAAGTTAGCTTTTAATCCTCTTGGAGCATTTGGACTGTATCCATAAGCTATTATTAAATATTTGTATTCCTGACCATAAATTAAAGCAGCATTTCCGTTATATTCACCAGGATAGTTTGTTTGAGTCACCCTAAAGTTTCTCATTAGCCCGCTATTTGGAAAACCTGAAGGCTGGCTATATGTGTAAGGAGGTACTACAGGGAAATAACCATATTGTAACTGGTTATTGACATTGAAGCCCATACTAATACTATCCTGAATAATTCCTACTGTATCTTGAATATCAAATATTGCCAATAGAGTCAAATCATCATTTATCGAAGCTGGATCGTAAAAGTTTGGCAATGAATTAGCAGATTTTCTAATTTCATAAATTTGATAACCCTGGAACTTATAAATACTTGAGTCTTGTGGACCGGCAAAAACTGTATCCAGGAACTGGTAGCTTTCTGCATTATTCTGCCATGCAAAGTTAATTGCTACTTCACCGTTTTCATTTAACTGCTCATAACTGACAGTTGAAATTGGTGTTGGAGGAGGAGGAATAACATTGAAGTCTGCATCAAATAGTTTTTGAGCAGTTTCATCCATTCTCTTTAAAAGAGTTACAGAATTTAGGTTATTGCTTCCTCTTGCAACAAACTGAGCTAATACAACTTCCTGAGTATCACCGGGGTTCATTGTAAACTGAAATGAACCGGAATTGAAGATGAATCTTCTATCACCACCCGGACTCGGGTCTACTGTACCTGTTGTATCGCCACCACAGTTATTTATTCTACCATCAGCTTCAGCCCAGTTGGTATCACTGGTCGTGTTAGCTTCCGGATCTCCCGGGTAGCAAAACACTGTTTTTCTTGGTGGGCTGAATGCAGGATTTAACCAGGACGTACCATCACTTTTTAGTCCCTGTAAATATCTGTATGACTGCTCGGGACTATCAGGATCCTGTTCACAAACTGCCTGACCGCTTCCCGGATTTGTAAAATACACAAAGGAAGTTAACCCTAAAGTATCACCTGTAACAGAATTAATAGGGCTTCGGAAAAAATCCATACCTGAAGCAGGAGGATTTGAACCATAAGTAATTCCTGTTCCTGTTCCGTCAGTATTTGAAGAATTAAAGCAATAAGCCATATTTAGAGCCGGATCACAACCGATCCAGTCATCAGTTGCATCACCAAGGTCAGGATCCACAACAATACCAAAAAATGTACTGTCCCATGCAGAAGTATTCTTGTTTATGATCTTGAAACTCAAAAACTGCATATCCTCAATACCTGAAACATTATATGCCCACGCAGTTAAATGCATTTCAGCATTCATCGGAGCAGTTCCACCACCAAATCCTTCACTGGAATTATGCTCATCAACAAATCCATCTGTTAAGCAAACAAATATTGTTTCTGAAGCATCTCTAACTCCGGGAAGGTCAGTACCAGGATCGTATGTCCCATTATTATTGATATCTACATAAGGAGCACCAAATGGAACCATATCTCCCCAGTTTGCATAATCAGGATTGTTATTGGCATTATCACCTACTTTAACACTGTAAAGCTTAAATCTGGCATCTGTTATGGGAACTCCATTTTCTACATATCCCGGAGCCCATTCACCTGAATATGACGCAGCAACCATACGAAGGTCACCTTCAACCTTTCCTGCAATTGTAAGACCTGCTGTAAAGATTGCATATTTTCCGGTACCTTTTGGCCACTCAAAACCGGGAAAGTTATTCGTATTAATATCCTGATCAAATATACCTTTATTCCATATCTGAGCAGCGATGTTGTTTGCATCAAGCGTATCAGTATTTGGAGTGACGGCGTCTATATTGTCCGTCAGGCTCCCATAATACGGGGTAAACCCGTTATCCAGACCAACAATTCTTACTCTGGGCTTTGCTTCAAGCAATGTTGCTCCCAGGAAAGTTGTAAGCAGGATTATTATTAAAATTTTTATTTTCATTTTTTCAAACTCTTTTGAATTTATATTTACGTTTTAATTCATCCTATTTAAAAGCTTAATTTAGCACCAAATCTTATCTGTCTTGGAGGACCCCAGTTTGTGATATCACGGATTCTGTCACTCCAGTTTCTCTTAAACACATCATCTGCAGCAGCGCCCGTTGATGTATTCAAATATCCGTTATCATCAGGTACGCCGGTAGCTCCATACACATTATTGATAAGCTCAGTATCAAATACATTAAGCACATAAATATAAATATTCAGATTTGTTTTCCATATATCGATAGATTTATCAAGCTTAAGATCTAGTCTTGTATTCCAATCGGTATATACGCCATTTTTCGTTGATAATGCTACATCACCTGTTTCAAAAGCATTTCTTGGGAGATTTCTTACAGTGTATGGACGTCCGCTATTAAAACTGAACTGAAGATTAAGTCCAAGATTGCTTAAGATTGCTCCTGCAAATCCTTTGGGAACATCAGTACTTCCAAACCTATAATCAAGATTGATACTTCCGGTATGTCTTTGATCAAAGTCAGTGGGGAAGAGGAATTTTGGAAACTGTCCGTCCGGATTATTTGCTAATGAAAATTTAGAGAATGGATCAGAACCCACACCAGATGCATATGCTAATGTATAGGATATGTCAACGGATGCCCTCTGGAACCTTCTCATACTAAGATAAAATTCAAGACCTCTTGATAAGCTAAAATCAGTATTTTCGTAAACTGCATAACCATTAGGAACTCCTGGTCCACGCAATATTCTTGCAGTACCAATCTGATCCTGAGTTTCTTTGTAAAATGCTGTGATTCCAAAATTAATAATGTCACCAACTTGCTGTTTGAAACCAACTTCGTATGAGGTTAGCTTTTCAGGCTTTAGCGATGAATTTTCAACAACATTCTGTACAGAGTTGCTAAAGAACTTCCTGAAATACTCTCTTGGAATGTACATCAGCTGTAACTGAGGAAGCTGAATAAACCTACCATAATTCGCAATGAATACTGTCTTATCCGTAACCGGGAATGAAAAACCGAGCCTTGGACTAAATTCGATAACAGCTTCACTTTGCTGAAAATCATCGTCAGAAAGCAATTGTCCATCAGGTCCTATTATGTTATTCAGATCTTTGATCACCATCGTGTTTACATCGAAGTAATCCATCCTTAGACCTGCATTAACTGTCAAATCACCGAAATCGATCTTATCACGTAAATATCCTGCTCCAATAATTGGATTTCTTGGTGCAAAATCCTCACCGTCCACTATAATTGGATTACCATATTGATCACGAACTTCATATCCGTAGGATTTCAAAAGTACTTCACGTCCAAAGAACAGGTCTGTGGGATTTTGAGCATAAACCGGGTTTCCTAAAGGATCGTAGCTTAGAATAGAGTTATTCGCCAATGCCACAGGGCTAAGCTGTAATGACCTGAGAGTATGATATTTGTATTCACCACCAAACTTAATTTCGTGGTCTCCGTATTTCTTTGTTAAAACTGATAAAGTAGCGTCACCTTTACCGCCAATGTAGCTTACTTCACTTTTGGTGAAAATATTATTCACCCTGCCTGCAAGGAAAAATACGTTCGAAGTAGAAGGGTCATTACCCATTCTGGTTCCCTGCAGCATAGCTGTTGGATCCGTTGTGGATTGAATATTTCTTTGTCTTGCCATAAGTTCCGGTACACTATTAGTGTCACCATACGCAAACCAGTTGCCCATAAATAATGGATCACCAAATTCTGACCTGGTATTATAATGGCTAAATTGGAGTTCATAAAAGAACCTTGAAGATACATTATGTATTAGCCTGCCATAGTATTGCCTGTCTTTTGTTATATCAAGAGGATTCCTGAATGAATTACTCTTATAATATGATTGAACAAAGTTTCTGCTGTGATCATCAGTCATTGTTAAACCACCCCGTAAATTGATAGGGATCTTACTTCCTTGAACCTCGGTTAAATTAATATTTAACCTTGCATTATATGAATAAAGGTTTTTCGTAAAGTTTGGGATGACACCATCTGTGAATAATTCGTTAGAAATCCAACTCGGATTTGCAACTAACTGGAATTGTTTTTCAAAACCGCCGTAAAAATTTAAAACCTTGGAAAGTGATTTTGTAGGAATCAGTGGACCACCAAAGGTTATACTATATAGGTTATAACCCTGGGATGTTGTATTTGCCCAGTCACCTGCAAATTCATCTGTAATAGCTTCAATTGAGCCTGTGTATTTGTCTGTACCACCCTTTGTAGTTACGTTAATAACACCGCTAAGTACGTTACCGTATTCAGCTCCGAAACCACCTGTGTACACAGCGATCTCTTGCAATAGTCCGTTTGATACAAAAGCTGAAGAAGTACCATCGATTGGATTTGTAGTCACAACTCCATCCACAATGATAACTGTTTCATCTGTTCTACCACCTCGGATATTAATGTTATTTCCGCGTTCATCCTGAACAACCCCTGCGGTTTTTGAAACGATATTTTGAATACCTCTAATACCGGTATTTTCAATTTGATCTTGAGTTATGAGCCTACCGCTCTGTTCAACATCAATACCTTTTCTCTCTGCAGTAATTTCGATTGTTTCAGTTGTAACCTCTGCATCTGACCTCATATCAAAGTTTACAGTAGTCTTTTGGTCAACCGATACTCTCACTTCATTGACTTTTGTATCTGTATAACCAATGTAAGACGCAGTTACACTATAAGTACCTACGTCAACGTTTAATATCACATATTGTCCGTTGTCATCAGTTACCGCTCCCATTGATGTGCCATCTATTCGGATCGTGGCTCCGATCAAAGGAGTTCTATCAGATGCATCCAGTACTGTACCCCCGATACTACCAGTAGTCTGGGCAAGCAATGATGAAGTCATAATAGAACCGGCAAAAAAACTTAGGACTATAAAAAGGTATGTATACTTACCCCTCATAATTCCCTCCGATATTCGTTTTAATATTTAAAATTAATGACCCCCACAATAAGTGGGGGTCAAACGGGTTGATAACTATTTAACTAAAACCATTTTTTTAGTCTCTCTGAAATTCTCAGTTTGTAAAGTATAGAAGTAAATTCCGCTGGATAAACCTACGGCATTAAAGTTTACTTCTTTAACCCCTGATGTTACTCTCTCATTATTGAGAAGAGTAGCAACTTCTTTACCTGAAATATCATAAACCTTCAACACAACATTTGAAGCAGAAGGAAGTGAGAACCTGATTGATGTTGTTGGATTAAATGGATTAGGATAATTTTGTTCTAACCTGAATGATTCCGGTGTTTCACTTGAAATATTATTAATAAATACCGGACCGGGAATCTCTACCCTTACAAACATTTGTTGCGCCTGTGATTCACCATTTCCTGCACCATTCACAAAACTTCCTGGAATCGAATCTGAAAGCACAACCATATTAGCAAAATAATTGCTTGATCCATTATTATCATTCCATTGAGATACTGATGGATACGACCAATCTCTTCGCGGAGTTGTAGGATTAATTCTTTCCGGGGCTTTCCAAGAAGCTCCATTATCACCGGAAGCTGTAAGATAAATATCTTTAAAAGATGTTGAGTCTAAACCACCGGTTTCTCCACTGGTAGCCATAAACGAAACCATTAATACCTGTCCATCTCCCGAAACACCAATCGAAGGACGGCAAAGTGGTGCCATAACGTCGTTAGTTCCTGTATATGGGAAATATGGAACATTACCTGAATCTGCAATTGCAATACTCCTGTCCGGATCAGCTCCAGGAAGTGAAGGAGACCAGAACCTTATCTTTGAAGGGGCAGTAGGGATGAAAGTTCCTTCTGTTGTTTGCATAATTGTTTCAAATACAACTTTAGGACTATTTTCCTGATAAACCATAGAAATTCCTCTTAACAAACCAAGGCTGTCTGTGTTAAAATTAGCATCGAAAATCTTGAGAGGAGCACTAAATGTAGCTCCATCATCAGTTGACTCAATAAACCATCCATCACCATAATTAGCAGGATCGTTTAAATCATCATTAATATATGCAATACCGATCCTTCCGTCTGTTCCCCTTGCTAATGAATATCCTTCTGCATTAGCGGCAGCTAAAGGAGAATAGCCTGTGTAAGAAGATGAAGTCAATGAAGTTCCTACATTAGTATATGTTGAATCAGCCGTTGTAATATTAATGGAGGCTGCAATAATAAATTTATTAGGATTTAGAATGTTACTTGTCGCAATAACTCTTGGCCAAATTGGGGCTCCTCCACTTACTACACCCGGATCGAGTGCTGTAAATGAACCTAATCCAGGAAATGCATCTACAAAAACCTGTGCCCTGGTTGACCCACCGCCGGCACCTGAGTGATTTGCTATTAAAGCATTACCATCACTCACACCGGTAATTGCTGCAAAACCGCTGTTTACGTTTGGAACATCAGCCACAAATGCCCATGTAGCTCCTCTATCACTGCTAAAGAAATATTTTGTATTTCTTACAGCAAATGTCGGATCCAATGTTGCCATAAGAACAGCATGTATATTGTCAGGATTATTTGGATCCTGCCATATCATCATTGGAGTTCCGTTTGATTCAAGGTCATAAACTGAAACACCACTTGTAGGCTCCATTGTAATTGAACTTATGAAACCTAGTCCATCATTTTGAATCGTGAAACCACTTTGAAAAAGATTCACAACCGGTGTTAAATTGTGATTTACTTTTGAAATTGTCTGCCCTGGCTTTAAGCCAACAAGTGCATCACCATTTTGATGAATTCTGTACTCTGTTCTCGGTCCTGCATAAGAGTTTGCGAAAAAAAGTACCGAAACGCTAAGTAGTAAAATTGCTCTTAACATTTTTTTCCCTTTGTTTTAATTATAAAATATATTGTAAAGTAATTGTAAACTTTAAAAACAATATAATACTATTTCAAAATCTTGTCAATATAGATATTCATAGGCTAAATATTGGGTTATTATGACTTAAGGCCTGTATTCATAGTCAAAGACAACAATTTTGCATTGCTATCCTATACGTTTACCTACATTACAAAAAAACCGGGTAAAAGTAGATAACTAATACCCGGTGTTATAGAATCTGTAATCAAACTACTTAAGAAGTACCATTTTCTTTGTTTCTCTAAAATCACTTGTGGACAGGGTGTAGAAATACACTCCTGAAGAAAGATTCCTGGAATCAAAGCTTATATTATGAATTCCTGATTGAATATTTCCGTTTACAAGTGTGGCCACCTCTAATCCGGCTGAGTTATATACTTTTAATGTTACGAAATCTCTTTGGGGAACATTAAAAGTAATTGTTGTAGATGGATTAAATGGATTTGGATAATTCTGAAGTAATACATAAGCTTCAGGATTTGAAATCGTATTGTTGTTAATATTTGTCGTCGCCATAGTTATTTTCCTATATGTCTGGAAATTATGTGATGGCGGAGCGGTTGGAGATGTTCCGTTAAACATAGTCGGTCCATCACCTACATCTTTCATATAAACTAAATTGAGTTCATATGTATTTGCATCCGTTCCTTTATTCCAAAGTGAAATAGAAGGGAAACCTTCATCAATTGTCGGAGTTTCTGTGATCCTTACGGGTGCTGACCAGCTTGTTCCTGCGTCAGTCGAATATTGATAAAAAACATCTCTGGTATTAAATCCGTTCATACCTGAATCCTGGGTAACAACATCATATGAGACATACAATACATTGTTATCTTCTGACCATCCAAATTTTGGATGATCTACTGCCATTTGAAATGCCCAGGGTTTGAAAAATGTTCTTGCCATCATTGGCAGATTTACTGTATCTGCAATTACAGTCGTGGATGTTACAGTATTTCCTGTACCCCTGATTAAGAATAATCTTGTTTTTGCAAAAAGACCATCTGCTGTTCCGCTGGCTACCCAATACCAATCATCGGTACCCTGTCTAAAAGTAAGATCATGTCCTCCAACTATTGCTACTGTATCCTGGTCTCCATTTTCTAAGAAAGGAGTAAATATATCAAATGCAGGTCCTAATGTCTGAGCATTATCGGTGGAAATTCTCATCCTAACTATTGGGTTCTCCAGTACATCTGTTTCAGTTTCAGGATTAGCGATCATTCCAACAGTTCCGTTGCCATTGTTGGCTACATTAAATCCCATATTACTAAATGCTACCCCGCCTGCATATGGGGGGGTTGCAACCCATAATACATTTTGAGGACCTACAGTTGTACCATTCCATATAGAATAAAATACCGTATCGTTTTGTGCGGAAGTTGCTGACTGAGGACGCGACACTATAACAATATTTCCATTACTTAATACTGACATTTGTGGCCATATTGAAACCCCCGGCTGTGTAAATTCAGTAAATGAGCCCAACTGTGCAAATGCATCCATATATAGTTGGACTGAAAGTGGATTTCCCACAGGCTGATTGTGATTACTGATCGCTGCAACCCTGTCACCCGTACCCGGTGCCAACTGCATTACAGCAAAGCCAGATCTGATCAGAGGCACATCTGTTACATAGGACCAGGTAGCTCCCCCATCGGAAGAAATACCATATTCTGTTCTTCTCGTAGTTGCTCCCGTTGGATCTGTTTCGTCTGCCTGCACATCAATTGCATGAAGTAACATTGGATTTCCCGGATCAACCTGTATGTAGTGATTTGATTCACCATTGGTTTTATAATCACCCCATCCATCGAGACCTGTCAGAATTTCCGGACCTATAATCACATCACCGGTCCTGAATCCGGGTGCTAAAACAAAGGGAGGAAGTATTGGTGAATTATTTAATGGAGCAAGTGAATTTGTAACTGCTCCAAAATCATCTAATTTTCTAATAGGGGTTGTACTTGATCTGTCACTTTGAGAATACAGGTCCTGTACCGACATTCCCATAATGCAGAATACTAAACTCAGTAAAAAGATTTTTTTCATAATTTAATTTTAATGGTTATGTAATCTAACGTAATATAATTTAAAGAATTAAGCTTTTCAATATAGATTAGCTTTTTAATAGCAATAATGCAGATTACTTAAGTATTATCATTTTTTTTGATAAAATACCGTTATCAGATACTATTGAATAAAAATACACCCCGGAATTAAGGCTTTCTGAGTTAAAGTTAAAGTTATATTCTCCCGGAGAATAAATTACATTCTCAATCAGATCTTTTACTTTTCTACCACTCACATCATACAGTACAAGAGAAATATTTGTTCTTTCATTTACCGAAAATCTTATGTTTGTTTCCGGGTTAAATGGATTAGGATAATTCTGATAGAGATAAAATTGTTCAGGCAAATTTCCCGAAACCTGAGAAACCAGTAAAGGCTTTTCGATCTCAACCCTTGCAAACATTTGTTCGGCAAGTGATTTTCCATTCGCTTGACCGCTGGGATATGAGCCCGGGATATTATCAGACTGCATAATTAGATTTACAAAGTACTTAGATGAATTCTGATCGTTTGTCGGTGAAATACTTACATATGTCCAGTCCTTTCGTGGTGAAACTCCATTTACCATTACAGGACTTTTCCAGGATGTTCCGCCGTCCGCTGATGCTGTAAGAAAAATATTATTAAATGAAGTAGCTTCAAAAGTTCCTGCAAGTACACTGTCGGCAACAAGAAATGCGGCAAACAACACGGAACCATCATCAGACTTTCCAATCACAGGCCGGCATATTCCTGTCAGAAGATCATTTGTCCCCTGGTGAGGATGATATGGAACATCAAGTGAATCAACTATTATCTTACTTTTATGGGGATCAGTACCGGGCAGAGAAGGTGACCAAAATCTGATATTGGATGCTATTGCAGGAAAAAATCCAACACCAAACTGCTGAAACACTGTTTCAAAAACAACTCTGGGCTGATCATTTGAATATATTATTGAGATTCCTCTGAATGCTCCCATACTATCTGCATTTGGAGATGTAAGGTCCGCATCGAAAATTTTCAGCAGATTGGAAAATGTAACACCCTGGTCTGTGGATTCCATAAAATATACATCACCGATATCTGCAGGAAATTTTATATCATTATTTACAAATGCTACTCCGATCTTGCCGCTCTCAGAACGCGCTATGGAATAACATTCGTCATTTCTAGCACGCATAAATTTCCAGGAGCCAAAACTTGCAGGAGAAAAATTTGTGCAATAATTATAATATGCTGAGTCGGATTCATTCCCTGCGGACAGCAATGAAAATTTAACGCTGCTGTTTATGCTGTCAGTTGCAACCAGTCTCGGCCACTCTACCTGACTGGTACTTCCCAGCCCGGGATCTACCGTGGAAAAGGAACCAAGCTGAGGAAATGATTCTATGTGAACAAATGTTCTGGTTACATTTGGCCCATTGACATAATGATTTGCAATAGCAATACTCCCATCGTTAAAACCTGTTACAGTTCCATAACCGCTTCTCGTATTATTTGGAAGTTCAGACCTGAATTCCCAGGAAGCTCCGAAATTACTGCTGAAATAATACCGGGTCCTTCTTAATGGAAAAGTTGGATAAACATCCGCCATTGGGGATTCCATGTAAACAGCGTGTAAATATTGGGGATTAACCGGATCCTGCCACAGCTGAACCGGACAAGAATTGGATTGCTGGTCAAATATACTTGTTCCTCCGGTTGGAGAAAAATGCACATTAACAAAAAAGTCAGTACTTGAGGATGTTATGGAAAATCTTCCCAGTTTCTCGCTGTGAGTCTTTACAACATTGGTTTTAGTAAAAGAAGAATTTTGAGAATATACAGGTTTCCCAACAAAATAATCGTCAATCCTATTAACACTATATGGCTGGATTTGGATTTGAGCCTGCAATACTATAGAAGCAAAAAACGTAACCCATATTAACAATAATTTTCCCATACACTCAAATCTTATAATGTTTCATTAACTTATTATAAACTTCTTCAGAAATTAACTTTTTACTTTCAGGAGTCTTCCCTGCAATGTGATTGCTTAATATTACATTATCAAGCTCAAAAAATAAAGGATTTACATCAGGTTCATCCTTAAATACATCCAGGCAGGCGAATCTGATTTTTCGAGCTTGAAGTATACCTATAAGAGCATCTTCATTCACGATTTCACCTCGCGAAGTATTTATAAATATGCAATCATTTTTAAGGATTGAAAGTTTCTCCGCATCCAGGAATCCCCTGTTTTTTTCTGTTAGTGGTATGTGAATAGAAACTACATCGCATTTACTTAGAATATATTTCAGGCTTTTAAAACTCACCTTTCTATTCTTTGCCAATACTTTCGGGTCGATATCATTAGCATAGATATCCATACCGAAACACTTTCCCATTTCAGAAACTTTTTTTCCTATCGAACCGTACCCAATCACGCCAAGTTTTTTACCTCGGAGCTCACTCCGTTCATATTTTAATTCGGTAAATTTATTTTTACGCACCAGTTTATCAGCCAATAATAAATTCTTACTTGCAGCCAGTATCATAGCAAAAGTATGCTCTGCAGCTGAAGTGCTGTTACCGGTTTTTGAGTTAAACACCTTTATTCCTCTTTTTCTGCAATTATCGATATCAATATGATCAGTACCTTTGGAAAAGGTAGCTATCACTTTGCCTTTAAAATTATCGATGAATTCGCGGGTGATTTTTCGGGTACTTCGTATCAGAATGGCATCATAATCCCCTTTTAGAATAGACTCATTGGAAATACCCGGCTTAATGTCTAAAGTAAATCGGGAAACGGGAAGCTTTGCGAAAGAAGATATCTCAATATCGTCTGCTGCCAGTATTTTAATTTTTTTAGGCAAATGGATTGATTAAATTCTTATTTGAATTTAATCCGCTGTAATGTAAAATGAAGTGAAAATCGAGGGTGTTACTTTTCGGATTTATTCTGCGCCAGAGCACCGGATATGAGACTTACTATGTCATTTTTACCTTCACCCGAAACGATCGAGAATGGAATGTAGTCTCTGCAAAGATCCTCATTATGCACTATTTTAGAAGCGCGGTAGATTTGCTTCTCCATTTTGTTTTTAGATATCTTATCCGACTTAGTAAGTACGATAGCGTAAGGAATTTCATAATACTCCAGCCAGCTAACCATCAGCTCATCGAGATATGTAGGCTCATGACGGGAATCAATCAAAACAAAAACCATATTCACATTCTCTCTTTCACTGATGTAATCTTCTACAAGTTTTCGCCATCCCGCTCTTATCTGTTCCGGTACTTTTGCATAACCGTACCCGGGAAGATCAACAAGGTAATATTCTTCATTTATGAGAAAATAATTCAACTGCCTTGTCTTGCCTGGAGCAGAACCTACTTTAGCGAGGGATTTCTTACTGCAGATTGTATTTATGAGAGATGACTTACCTACATTTGACCTTCCAACAAAAACAAACTCGGAAAGTACCGATGAAGGTAAATTCCTAAGGTCGTATATACTTTTTATAAACTCTGCTGATTTTATCTTCATTCTCTATGTTCCCCTTAAAAATAAAAAGTCCTTAACTTCATATTCATATTATGTCATTCGTACATTAATAAGCAGTTAAGGACTACAAAATTATTTATCTAAAATACCATTCTTTAAGCTTCACTTGAAGCTTTCTTCGTTTTCTTTGGCTCTTTTTTAGTTTCTTTTTTCTTGGCTTCTTTTTTCTTAGCCTTTGGTTCGTCGGTGGTTTCCTTGTCCGCTTTTCTGCCCTTCTTCTTTGAATCTGCAGTATCATCTACAGCTTCTTCTTTCTGCTGCACATAATTAAAATCTACAAATTCTATAATAGCAGTATCAGCGCCGTCACCGGGTCTGTGACCGGTTTTCAAAACGCGGGTATAACCACCCGGTCTGTCTGCGTACTTAGGTCCGATCTCGTCAAACAATTTCTTTACCGCAGCATCATCTTTCAAAAAGCTCTTTGCAACTCTACGCAAATGTACTTTTTGCTCCGAAACCGAAGAAGCATTTGCTTTTCTGGCTTTAGTTACCAGAGGCTCGATATACAATCGCAGCTCTTTTGCCTTGGCAAGAGTTGTTTTGATTCTGTCATGCTTGATTAAATTGACAGATAAGTTCGACATCATCGCCTTCTTGTGGCTCGCCGTTCTGCTGAATTTTCTTCCTTTGGTCCTGTGTTCCATTATCTATAAAAAAGAATAATTTAATATTAAGTGGTTTCTTCGTTCAGATACTTGTCTACATCCATCCCAAAGTGAAGGTTAAAGCTTTCAACTAGCTCACCCAGCTCTGCAAGGGACTTTCTTCCGAAATTCCTGTAGTGAAGCATCTCTGATTCGTTTTTTCTTACCAGGTCCGCGATTGTTTTGATATTTGCTGACCTTAAGCAGTTTTGTGATCTGACAGACAGATCCAGTTCATCGACAGGCATCAGCAATATTTTCTTTACCATCTCGTCTTGTTCATCTTTCTCTTCCTTTACCGGCTCTGCCTGCTCAACTGTATCAGGCTGTAACCCCATAAATAGACCTACGTGCTGACTGAGGATTCTTGCGGCTGAAACTAATGCCTCCTCAGGATTTATAGAGCCGTCAGTGTGTATCTCAAGTGTAAGTTTCTCATAATCTGTCTTCTGACCTACCCTGGTATTTTCTATAAGGTAATTAACCTTTGCAACAGGAGTAAAAATTGAATCGATGCTGATAAATCCTAAAGGAAGTTCGGTCTTTTTATTCTCGTCAGATGGTACATATCCTACACCCTGACCGAGCCTAAATTCAATATCAAGATTTGCATCTTTATTCAATGTCGCGATATACTGATCCGGATTCAATACTTCAAAATCGGCAGTACCACTCTGAATATCCTTTGCTGTAAACTTCTTTGGTCCTTTGATATTTAATTCTATCTTTGAACCCTTCCCTGTTATCTCTTTAAATCTTACTTCTTTCAGATTTAATATAATTTCTGAAAGATCTTCGACAACACCTTTTATTGTTGTGAATTCGTGGGGAGCGTCGTTTACCTTTATAGCTGTTATTGCTGTTCCTGGCAATGAGGATATAAGTACCCTCCTTAATGAATTACCAATAGTAACGCCGTATCCTCTCTCCAGAGGCTGAATTATAAATTTTCCGTACGTATCAGAATATGTCGCTTCTTCTCTTACAACGTTCTCCGGCATTTGAATGTGAAATATCTTCATAGTCCGCCTAAAATGATTTAATTTTATTAAAAACCTATGTTACTATTTAGAGTAAAGCTCAACTATCAGCTGCTCGTTTCCAATAAACGGCACTTCTTCTCTCTCCGGATCCTTTAAATAGGTACCCGTCATAGTAGCTTTATCCAGCGAAAGCCATGGCATCATCATATTATCCTTCATTCTCTTCATTGAATCATGGAATACGGGAAGTTTCTTGCTTTTCTCTCTGATCTTAATCACATCACCTGACTTCAAATGATATGAAGACCTGTCGACGATTTTATCATTCACAGTCAAATGTCTGTGAAGAATGATCTGTCTTGCAGCCTTTCTGGATGGTGCCAGTCCAAGCCTGTATAATGTATTATCCAGTCTGCTTTCCAGTATTGAAACAAGATTGTTACCGGTTACACCTTTTTGCCTGGATGCTTCCTTAAAATAGTTTCTGAATTGCTTTTCCAGCAGTCCGTAAGTCTTTCTTACTTTTTGCTTTTCTCTCAGCTGAACTGCGTAGTCGGTCATTCTCGACCTTCTTGAGAGTCCGTGTTGTCCCGGAGGATAGTTCTTCTTTTCTATAGGGCACTTATCTGTAAAACACTTTGTACCTTTTAGAAATAATTTCTGCCTTTCTCTGCGGCATAGTTTACAACTCGCATCTGTATATCTTGCCATTTAATGCAATTAAATTTGATTACAATTATATATTAAACTCTTCTTCTTTTAGGAGGTCTGCATCCATTATGCGGAAGCGGAGTGATATCCTTTATAGAAGTTATCTCAAGACCGTTGGTATTCAATGAACGGACTGCGGCATCCCTTCCGGAACCTACACCCTTAATGAATACTTCGACCTTTCTTAGTCCGAGATCGAAAGCCTCTTTCGCCGCAGACTCAGCCGCTACCTGCGCTGCAAATGGAGTACTTTTCTTGGATCCTTTAAATCCCATCTTACCTGAGGATGCCCATGATATAGTATTACCATAAAGATCGGTAAGTGTTACTATTACATTGTTAAAGGTAGCCTTGATGTGAGCCACACCGCTGGAATCTACCTGGATCTTCTTTTTATTCTTTTTAAATGTCTTTGCCAATGTATGTAATTTTTTCTTTAAACTTTATTATTTCTTAGCTGCTGCTTTCTTTTTACCGGCAACAGTTTTCCTCTTACCTTTTCTGGTACGGGAGTTGGTCCTGGTCCTCTGACCTCTTACAGGAAGACCTTTTCTGTGTCTTTTGCCCCTGTAGGTGCCGATTTCCATCAGACGCTTGATGTTCATCTGGATTTCTGACCTCAGTGCGCCTTCAACTTTTATCTCTGCGTCGATTGCAGAACGTATCTCGTTTACTTCCTCATCTGAAAGATCTGATACCTTCCTGCTCTCATCGATGCCTACTTTGCTTAGAATTTTTTCAGCTGTGCTTCTGCCGATACCAAAAATGGAAGTAAGACCGATCACGATCCTCTTATTCTTTGGTAAATCTATTCCTGAAATTCTTGCCAATGTATATTAATTTATTGTTTTAAAATTATCCTTGTCGTTGTTTGTGCTTTGGGTTTGGACATATCACGCGTACCACACCGTTCCTCTTGATGATCTTACATTTAACGCACATCTTTTTTACCGAGCTTCTTACTTTCATGGCTTTGTAATATTTAAAAGTTATTTATATCTGTAAGTTATACGGCCCTTCGTCAGATCGTATGGTGAAAGTTCGACCGTTACCTTATCACCTTGCAATATCCTGATAAAATTCATCCTCATCTTTCCGGAAATATGAGCCAGAACCTCGTGACCATTTTCAAGTTTCACCCTGAAGGTCGTGTTTGGCAGAATTTCCGAAATAACACCGTCTACTTTTATCAAGTCCTGTTTGGACATCTATACTAAATTACTCCTGTTAATTTCTATTTGTTAATATCCTGGGCTCACCTTCAGTAATCAATATCGTATGCTCGAAATGCGCCGAAGGTTTATGATCCTTAGTTACAACTGTCCAGCCGTCTTCCATTTCATACACACCTGCTCTTCCATAATTAACCATCGGTTCTATTGCCAGGGTCATTCCCTTTTTAAGTTTCATCTTACCGGAAGGTGAATAATAATTTGGCACTGCTGGTTCTTCGTGCAGGCTTTTTCCTATTCCGTGACCTACCAGCTCTCTCACTATTGTGAAGCCGGACCCTTCCACATATTCCTGTATTGCAAGACCAATGTCATTGATCGTATTTCCGTCCCGGGCTTGCTTTATGCCTCTGTACAATGCTTCTTCGGTAACCCTTAAGAGCTTTTTTACTTCCTGTGAAACTTCACCAACCTCGTATGTATAAGCACTATCACCGAAATATCCGTTCTTTTTAACGCCAACATCTATCGATAAAATATCGCCTGTCTCAAGTTTAATGTCGTTAGGAATTCCGTGAACAACTACCTCGTTCACAGAAGAACATATACTTGCGGGAAACTTCCTGTTCTTGACTCTATATCCTTTAAAAGCCGGCTCACCGCCCCTGGATAATATGAATTCTTCTACGATACTGTCCAGTTCTTTAGTCGTTACACCGGGTTTTACAAAAGCTCCAATATGTTTATGAACGTCTGCTACTATTTTACAACTTTCGGAGATAAGCATTATCTCCTTCTCACTTTTTACCAGTGACATCCGGATGTTACCTTCTTCCCTTCAGTTTTGTACCTTTCATAAATCCGTCATAATGTCTCATCAGTAAGTGTGATTCGATCTGCTGTAAAGTATCGAGAGCTACACCTACTATGATAAGCAGGCTTGTGCCCCCAAAGAATGCAGCAAATCCTGAAGTAATCCCGGCTTTCATTACAAAAGTCGGAAGAACTGCTATTAGCGCCAGGAATATTGCCCCCGGCAGCGTTATCTTTGTTAAAATGTTATCTATGAAATCTGAGGTTGGTTTTCCTGGACGTACTCCTGGAATAAACCCGCCCTGTCTCTTCATGTTATCTGCGACATCTTTTGGATTAAAAGCGATCGCTGTATAAAAATAAGTAAAGAACACAATCAGCAGTGAATATACAAAAGCATAAACAAAACTCGTATAATCAAAATATCCGGCTATTGTCTGCATTAATTGACTGTCCGGGAAAAACGATAAAAATGTGCTCGGTATGAACATAATTGACTGAGCAAATATCAAAGGCATTACACCTGCCTGATTAACTTTTAATGGAATATATTGTGTAACACCCCCAAAAACTTTACGCCCGACAACTCTCTTCGCGTATTGTACCGGTATCCGCCGGGTGGCTACCGTTACCGCCACAACTCCTGCGACAATGAATACAAATGCTGCAATAAATACTACCTCTACAAGTATGTTTCTTACTCCCGAGGATACAAGCTGATATTCATCCAGCACCGCAAATGGAAACTGCGCGATGATTCCAATAAATATAATAAGCGATATCCCGTTACCTATTCCCCGGTCCGTTATCTGTTCACCAAGCCACATCATAAATATCGTTCCTGCCGTCAAAAATATAACAGTAGAGGCAGTGAACATAAAACCGGATATCTCGGGGTTTATGATACTAAGTCCCTCTACATTTCTGCTGGCAAGCTGTACGCTTACTCCCCATGCCTGCAATGCAGCAATAGGAATGGTAAAAACTCTTGTCAGCTGATTGATTTTCTTTCTTCCTTCTTCACCTTCTTTCTGAAGTTTCTGGAAGTAAGGAAATACAGCGCCTAAAAGCTGAATTATGATAGACGCGCTGATGTAAGGCATTATTCCCAGTGCAAATACTGCAGCATTATTAAATGCGCCTCCCACGAAAAGGTCATAAAGACCAAATAATGTATTGGAAGCCTGGTTCTGGGATGCTTCTGCAATTAGTCCCGCATTGATCCCGGGAAGTGTAATGTGTGCTCCAATCCTGACAATAATTAGCAGACCAAGTGTGAATAGTATCCTCTGCCTTAACTCCTCTATTTTGAAAACATTACGGAAATTCTCTACGAAACCACTCATACTGTTTTAACTACGCCTCCCGCTTTTTCGATTTTTTCTTTTGCGGAATCACTGAATGCGTTTGCTGTAATCTCTATCTTCGTTTTTATGTCTCCATTACCCAGGATCTTTAATGGAAGAGTCTTGCTGATCAATCTCATTTTTACTAAGAAATCTTTATCAATAGCCGAATCACTGATCTTACCGCTATCTATCAATTTTTGTAATTGTCCAACATTAAGAATACTAAATTCTTTTCTGTTAATATTCTTAAAACCGAACTTGGGCACACGCCTTTGTATAGGCATCTGGCCGCCTTCAAACCATGCGCGGGATTTATAACCCGACCTTGACTTTTGACCCTTATGACCTTTTGTAGATGTATGGCCTCCATAACCTGACCCCTGGCCTCTACCTATTCTTTTTCTTTTTTTCCTGGAGCCTTCTGCGTATTTTAGATTGCTTAGTATACTCATTGATCGATTAATTGAAGATAAATTGATTATAAAATAAATAAATTCCTTTGGGGGGTGACCCCCAAAGGAATTAAATATAAGTAATTTTTACTCTTTAGATATGAACGTTCATTAATACACTCATTATTCCTGTTCCGAATGAGTTTCCATCAGGTCCGGTTAAAGTATTTGTTCCTGTTGTTTGCTCAGGTGCTGACCACTGTCTGAAACCTAAAGTGTATCTGCCGCCTAATGAAATACCTTCGGTAAAGTACCAGTCAAATCCAAAATTTACACCTGCGCCGAATGAGTTACCTTTTCTTTCGGTTTCTGTTCCGCCTGTTGCTAACGGTGTTACAGTAGATGAGAACATACCGTAGTTCAGGTTAAGTCCGATATAAGGTGACACGCTGTATAGAGATCTGAAATGATAATTGATATCTAAAGCGAGACCGAATGTTGAAGCACTGAAATCACTTGCAGTACTGTCAGGACCGTTTACAGTTGTAGAACCGAAATTGATACCACCACCTAATGAAATGTTATTGCTAACATAGTATTGGAAACCAATACCTGCTAAGTCAATCTGTAACAGATCATTGTTTGTACCACCGGTAGCTGTGTATGAACCGGAATAAACTGATCCTAAATTGCTTTGGAAAGGTGTGTAAGTAAAGATGAATGATCTTGAACCTTTCTTAACTTCCGGCATAGGACCGTCAAAGTTTGTGTTCACCGGCTTATACTGAGCAGATGAGTAACCAGCAACAAATAATACTAAAGTTAATGCAACAAATAGTTTTTTAATTGTTGACATTTTTTCTCCTTTCAAAAGATTTTATAAAATAGAAGAATAATTTAAAATTAACTTCTATATTGACACCATTTTTATGGCATCAATACAATTTAAAAAAAAATAATTTAAATTTTAATTCAAATTTTAAGGTTGAATTTTTCAAGCAAGGTTTTTTTGCGTGTTGCTGGTGTTATTTAACTTACTGTAAACTAATTAGTAAGCTATACGCGTAGTACCAAACTTTACTATTTCAAACTTAGTCTAAATTAAAATTTTAAAAGAACGCGCTGATTACCCCTAAAAAACTCGTAATTTACTTCGATTATAATACTTCGATTTTCACCAAATGTTTCACTGCATCGACCATTCCTTTGATCTGTGGTGTCTCATCTTTTTCGACTGAACTGTTCATTTTTCTCAATCCTAATGCTTCCATTGTTTTCTTCTGCCTTGCCGGTCTGTCTATGATACTTTTAATTTGTGTTATTCTTATCTTTGCCATCTTATACTCCTTCGTAAAGTTCCTGCAGTGAGATTCCTCTTGTTTCAGAAATAGAAACTGCATTTTCAAGATTCTCGAGAGCCACCATTGTTGCCTTAACAACATTATGATGATTTGAAGAGCCTAATAGCTTAGTAAGAATATCCTGGTACCCTGCAGATTCAAGAACGGCTCTAACACCACCACCTGCAATGATTCCTGTACCCGGTGCTGCAGGCTTTAACAAAACCTTTGCTGCGCCGTATTTCCCTATTATCATATGAGGAATAGTGCCTTTCCCGGTGATCGATACTTTGACCACATTCTTTCTTGCATCCTCTACACTCTTCTTTATTGCGTCTGTAACTTCATTTGCCTTTCCAAGACCAATTCCAACGTGGCCTTTACCATCACCAACTACGCTCACTGCATTAAAGCTGAATCTTCGGCCACCTTTCACTACTTTTGCGACCCTGCCAACCTTAACAAGTTTCTCTTTTAACTCAAGCTCACCTGCTTTTATGAATTCCTTTTTCGCCATTTATAATAAGTATTGTCTTTATTTTATGTTGTTCTCAGGGGAGGATTCGAACCTCCACGTACGGCTCCAAAGGCCGCTGTCCTGCCATTAGACGACCCGAGAAAATATTAAATTGCACAAATATAATAATTTCTCTTTAAAAGTGTAAGCCACTTTCACGGGCGCCGTCTGCCAGTGCTTTTACTCTCCCATGATATAAATAGCCATTTCTGTCAAAAACTACCTTTTCTATATTGGCAGATTTAGCCTTTTCACCTATTAATTTGCCTACTTCTTTACTTCTATCAACTTTACCTTTCGCATTTTTTAGCTTATCTTCGATTTCCTTGGAGTTAGAGCTTGCCGATACGATAGTCTTTGAATTTACATCATCCACAAGCTGAGCGTATACGTGATTCAGGCTTCTGAAAACCACTAATCTTGGTCTTTCAGCTGTGCCCTGAATTTTCTTCTTTATCCGGAAACGGATCCTGTCTTTTCTTCTTCTGTTATTTTCCTGAAATCCCATTACTTTAACCTTTATTTAGCTGCAGTTTTACCTGCTTTTCTTCTAATTACCTCGTCGCTGTACTTAATTCCTTTACCTTTGTAAGGCTCCGGTGGTCTGAATGACCTTATTTTTGCGGCAACAAGTCCGACTAATTGCTTATCTACTCCGCTGATAAGGATAGTTGTATTATCTTTTGCCTCTATCGTTATTCCATCAGGTGCTGCGAATATTATTGGGTGTGAATATCCTACATAAAGAAATAGATTCGTTCCCTTTATCTCAGCTTTATAACCTACTCCTACAAGATTTAATGTCTTTGAGTAACCATCCTTAATACCCGTTACCATATTCTGCAATAGAGACCTGTACAAACCGTGTAATGCCCTGTTCTCTCTTGAATCATTTGCTCTGGTAACTATGATCTCTTCATCTTTCACATCGACTGAAATACCGCCTTTGATGTCCAGCATTAAAGTGCCTTTAGGACCTGTAAGCTCGATGTGCTTATCTTCGGTTTTTACCTGGATGTCACCTGCTATTTGTATTGGCTTCTTGCCTATTCTACTCATCTTTTATAAATTTTTCTCTTTTATTAATGACTACCAGACTTCACAGATTACTTCACCGCCAACATTATTTTTCCGTGCCTGTTTATCGGTCATTACACCTCTAGAAGTTGAGACTATTGCCATTCCAAGACCGTTTAAAACCCTGGGAATTTCATCTTTATTGACATATCTTCTCAGCCCTGGGGTGCTGGCTCTCTTTAAGCCCGCTATAACACTCTTACCGTTCCTATACTTCAGGTATACGGATATTGCGCCTTGCTTATTGTCGGTTTCATTCACTTTAAAATCAGTGATGAAATTATTTTCCTTTAATATCCTGGCTAATTCTTTTTTCAAATTCGATGCCGGTATATCAACGACTTTCTTCTCAGCCTTGATGGCGTTGCGTACTCTCGTTAAAAAATCGGCTATTGGATCTGACATCGACATTAGTTATTCCTCTTACTTTATTGTTTTACCAGCTTGATTTTACTACACCCGGCAGTTTTCCCTGCAGAGCAAACTCTCTTAATACCAGCCTCGATACGCCAAACTTTCTGTAATAAGACCTTACTCTTCCTGTCACCATGCATCTGTTATTCATCCTGCTTGGACTGCTGTTTCTTGGAAGTTTTTGCAGGCCTTCATAGTCACCTTTTTCTTTCAGTTCTTTTCTCTTTGCAGCATATTTGGCTGTAAGCTTTTCTCTTTTTGCCTGCCTTGCTAATAATGATTTTCTTGCCATTTTATTCTTGTGTTGCTTTTGTTTGTCTTGTTACAAAGGGTACACCGAATGCTTTTAAAAGCTCAAATGATTCTTCATCTGTTTTTGCATTCGTTACAAATGTAATATCCATTCCGCTTACCTTGGTCACTTTGTCGACATCTATCTCCGGAAAAATTATATGCTCTTTAATACCTAGAGTATAATTACCTCTTCCATCGAAACTCTTATCGGAGAGTCCTCTAAAATCCCTGATCCTCGGAACCGCAATGTTTATGAACCTGTCAAGGAATTCATACATTCTTTCATTTCTCAATGTAACCTTTACACCAATGCTCATTCCTTCTCTAAGCTTAAAGTTAGACACCGATTTTTTTGCCTTCACCACAACAGGCATTTGCCCGGTAATGGTTGCAATATCATCAACTGTTTTATCCACAAGCTTAGGATCATTAACTGCTTCACCGACTCCAACATTAATACAGATTTTTTGCAGCTTTGGAGCCTGCATTGTATTCTTATAGTTAAACTTCTTAATCAGTTCAGGGACTACCTTCTCTTTATATCGTCCATAAAGTCTTGCAGGAACCTTCTCCTCAACAAAGTCGCCTTTGTCCTGTTTTGGCTTCTTGCTTTCTTTGGCTTCTGCCTTAGCCTTAGGCTGTTCCTGTCCTTTTTTTCTGTCTTCTTTAGTTTTAGCCATTGTTATAAGTTACGCTTCTTTTGTTAGCTTAATATAATTTCACCTGACTGCTTACTTACTCTCATTCTTTTAGTCTTTCCGTTTTCATCTTTTATCACTTCAGAACCAATTCTTGTCGGCTTGTTCGTCTTTGGACACACAAGCATCACATTCGAAATATTAATGGGGGCTTCCCTTTTTATGATACCGCCTTGTTGATTTTTCTGGTTGGGCTTTGTGTGTCTGTGCATTATATTTACACCTTCCACTATTACTCTGCCCTTTTCCTTATTGAGAAATAATATCTTACCGGTAGCTCCTCTGGAGTTACCTGCTATTACCTCTACATTATCACCTTTTTTTAATCTCGTCTTCATTGTCGTTATTTAAAATCTTTATATTACTTCCGGTGCAAGGGAAATGATCTTCATGAACTGCTTTTCCCTCAGCTCTCTTGCTACAGGACCGAAAATCCTGGTGCCTTTTGGTTCGTTCTGGTTATTTATAAGCACTGCTGCATTCTCATCAAATTTTATGTAGCTTCCGTCTCTTCTTCTTTTTTCTTTTGCTGTCCTTACTATTACAGCTCTTGAAACTTCACCTTTCTTTACCGTACCGCCCGGGATAGCCGTCTTAACAGATACAACTATTATATCTCCTAATGAAGCATACCTTTTACCCGATCCGCCAAGCACTCTTATACATCTAATCGCTTTTGCGCCCGAATTATCAGCTACCACCAGATTTGTTTCTTCCTGTATCATTGTCTATTATATACTAAAAATTATTTATTTCGCTTTTTGAACTACCTCAACAAGTCTCCATCTCTTATTCTTACTGAGTGGTCTTGTTTCCATTATTTTCACAGTATCACCTATTCCGCATTCATTCTTCTCGTCGTGAGCCATATACTTCTTAGTCTTTTTAAAGAACTTCTTATATATTCTGTGTTTAACTCTTCTTTCGATGGTTACCACAATGGATTTATCCATTTTATTGCTTACGACTTTCCCTACCCTGGTCTTTCTCATTCCTCTTTCGCCGGCAGTTTCTTCAGCCGAAGTCTCTGTCACCACAGACTCACTCTTAACTTCCGGTGTTTCCTGCACCTGCTCTTCCTGTAAACCTTCTGTTTTATTCTCTTCGCTCATTTATAAAATGTTATTTGCTTTCTTTTTTGCTTTTGTCAAGCCTCTCATTAATGCCCATTGCTCGCTCTTTTAGAATGGTTTTCATTTTCGCAATGTCGAGCCTGGTATTTTTCACAGCTTTGAAGTTCTCAAGCTGGCTTGTAGCGTGTTGGAATCTGTAATTTAGCAGAGCTTCCTGCGCCTGTTGGAGTTCATTCTCTATGTCCGTGGTGGACATCTCTCTATATTGATATGTCTTCATCTTACTTGTCTGTTCTTTCTACAAATTTTGTTTTTATCGGGAGCTTGCTTGATGCCAATCTGAAGGCTTCCCTGGCAATCGCTTCGGGCACTCCATCAGCTTCAAACATTATTCTGCCCGGTTTTATTACAGCCACCCAGTACTCGGGAGCTCCTTTACCTTTACCCATACGGGTTTCAGCAGGCTTCTTTGTTACCGGTTTATCCGGAAATATTCTTATCCATACTTTCCCATCCCTTTTCATAAACCTTGTCAATGCCACCCTTGCGGCTTCTATCTGTCTCGATGTGAGCTTGCCGCGCTCCATTGCTTTTAGACCAAATGCACCAAAATCCACGCTGAACCCGCGAGTTGCATTTCCGCGGTTTCGGCCCTTCTGCATTTTTCTGAATTTTACCCTTTTGGGCATTAACATAATACTATCCTCGTATCTTTATAAACTTTGTAATACTGATTATTGTTGATAATTCATTTTTGTTAACTTCTCACCCCTGCAGATCCAAACCTTAACTCCAATTATACCATAAACTGTCTGTGCTTGCACAGATGCATAATCTATGTCAGCTCTCAGTGTCTGGAGAGGAATTCTTCCCTCTTTATACTGCTCGGTTCTGGCTATTTCAGTACCGCCTAATCTTCCTGCACACATTACTTTAATTCCTTCTGCGCCCATTCTCATAGAAGATGTGATTGCGCCCTTCATTGCCCTTCTGAATGCCACCCTGTTTGAGATCTGGTTTGCAATGTTTTCAGCAACCAGCCTCGCACTGAGCTCAGGCTTCTTTATTTCGAATACGTTTATCTTTACATCCTTATTGGTGATCTTCTTGATCTCGCTCTCAAGCTGTGAAATTTCTTTACCGCTTTTTCCGATTACGAAGCCGGGTCTTGATGTATGGATGGTCAGCGTTATCTTTTTGAGAGTTCTCTCAATCGCAACTTTAGCAACTCCTGCTTTCTCTAACCTCTTTCTGAGGTAACCCCTGATTAACAGGTCTTCCTGAAGCTTCTTTGAAAAATCTTTTTCGTCATACCAGTTAGAGTCCCAGGTGTTTATCACCCCAAGTCTAAAACCTACCGGATGTGTCTTCTGTCCCAAATTATTCTTTAGTTAGTTTTATTTGTTTTCTATTGTTTCGTCTTCTTCAGCTTCTGCTTCATCTTCGTCATCAGCTTGCTTTTTATCAGCTTTTTCTTCAGCTACGGTATTCTCGTCTTCCGCATCCTCGATTTCTTCTACTTCTTCATCTTCTATGTCCTCTTCAGCCTCTTCTTTTACTTTTTCCTTCTTTGCCTTTACAGTGGATTTCTTCTTAGCTGTTTTCTTAGGAGCTTTTTTCTCCTCTACTGCTTCCTCTGTATCTTCTTCAATTTCCACTTCTTCGTCTAAAACTTCCTCTTCTTCGCCGTTGCTTACTACAACAGTAAGGTGAGCTGTTCTTTTTCTAATCCTGAAAGCTCTGCCCTGTGGCGCGGGTAATATTCTTTTATATGAAGGTCCGCCATCTACGAAGATCTCACTTATGAAAACTTCGTCCTGTCCGATCCTGCCTGTGTCAAGCTTATTGATCAGATTATTATATGCAGAAACAACTGTCTTCTCAATTATGTCTGATGAATGGCTCTTTGAAAACTTTAATATTGCCACAGCATCCTGAACAGTTTGATTTCTAACCAGGTCTGCTGAGAGCCTCATCTTACGGGGTGAACCCTTTGAATATCTTTTAATAGCCCTTGCTTCCATTATCTGCCCTTCTCCTCTTTCCTCTGTCCTGAATGAGCCCTGAATGTCCTTGTTTGCGCAAACTCACCTAATTTATGGCCTATCATATTTTCTGAAACGTAAACCGGAATGAATTTATTTCCGGTGTGAACTGCAAACGTGTGCCCTATGAATTCAGGGATTACCGTGCATGCTCTTGACCAGGTCTTGATTACCTTCTTTTGATTTTGCTCGTTAAGTTTTTCAACTTTCTCGACAAGCTTGTAATCTACGTGTGGTCCTTTTTTAAGTGATCGGGTCATTATACTTTATTGTGTTACTTTCTCTTTTTAACTATAAACTTGCTTGATAACTTCTTCTTCTTTCTTGTCTTCAATCCCTTAGCAGGCAGTCCCCACGGACTTACTGGATGTCCGCCGCCTGAAGTTTTACCTTCACCGCCGCCCATCGGGTGATCCACAGGATTCATCGCAACCCCTCTTGTTTGAGGTCTTATACCTAACCATCTTGACCGTCCGGCTTTACCGTAACTTATGTTCTCGTGATCTATGTTGCTGACTACTCCAATAGTTGCTTTGCAGTTACTGAGGATCATTCTTACTTCACCTGATGGAAGTTTTACCTGGCAGTACTGCTTATCTTTTGCAACGAGCTGCGCGGAGTTTCCTGCGCTTCTTGCAATTTGACCGCCTTTGCCCGGCTTTAATTCCACGTTATGAATGAATGTTCCAACAGGTATGCTCTTAAGCTCTATTGTGTTACCCGGCTTAAGGTCTGCATCATTTGAAGACTTAATCTTATCTCCGACTTTTATTTCGTGCGGAGCAATGATATATGCTTTTTCACCATCTTGATATTGTACCAACGCAATTCGTGAAGTCCTGTTCGGATCGTATTCGATCGCGATCACTTCAGCCACGCCTTCTTTCACTCTCTTAAAATCTATTATTCTATATCTTCTCTTATGACCGCCGCCTCTATGACGAGAGGTTATTCTACCGAGATTATTTCTTCCACCTGATTTCTTTAACGGTTTCGTTAACGATTTTTCAGGCTCGGTTTTAGTGATCTCCTCAAAACTTGAGATCGAATAATAACGAGTCGCCGGAGTATTTGGTTTGAGTTTCTTTAACGCCATTTTTGCTTATACCTATCCAAAATTTGACAAACACAAAAATACCGATTCTAGCCGCAAAAGTCAACATAAGAAACTACTCAAATTACTAACCTTTAGAACACTGAATGATGTAATGTGCCCCTTCACCCAAAGTTCCATTACTGAGTGTAAATGAATAACTTATGCTTAATTAATTGGAAATTATTGATTTGTGGTTGCAAAAGGATATGTCAAAGTGTTAAAAAAAAGCAGAAAAAACGATCTTACCGGTTCAATAAAAACACCATTCGTATAATTAATAATTATCCCATTAATTGAACCGATAGTTTATACAAGGAGTTAACAATTCGCTGCATCGACCGACACACCAGCGTATGACAGGGATCACAATTATCAGTGTCCCATAGATCTTCACATTCCGCGCCGGAATTCCTCATTTTACCAGTACCATCCTTTTGGTTTCGATGAAGTTTTCGGATTCGAGCTTATAGAAGTATACTCCGCTGGGAAGATTTATTCCGTTCCATTCATATTCGTAAGTGCCGGGATTTAATTTTTCATTAACTAGTGTTGCTACTTCCCGTCCAAGCATATCATACACCTTCAGCTTCGCGAGTGATTCTTTTGGGATGTCGAATTTTATTTTTGTAGAGGGGTTGAATGGGTTTGGGTAGTTTTGGTGGAGGTGAGGAGATGTTGGAGTTTCGAAAGAAATATTATTAATCCCTACATTTTGATCTACATTAGTTAGAACTAATCCATTCAATCCAAACAACCATCCATCGCCATTATCTTTGAAATAATAATTTGAAAGTAGTCCCCCTGAATATTGCATCATGCTATAATTTAAACCACCATCATTTGTTTTTCCCAAATCACTTCCTGTCCATAAGTACCCTTTATTAATATCAATAAAATGCATTTTTCTAAAGGAAGGTGGTCCTGAAAGATTGCTATTATATGATACCGAATTCCAACTAGAGCCTCCATTTGAGGATTTCAGAAACTCACCGTGATACCAGGTATATTGAGCGTGTGTGGTTGAACCCCAAAGATAAACAAAAATATTATTTTCATCATATGGAGTTATACTTGCAATTCTATAATCCCCATTATGAGAAGAATTAATATTAAGTTGATTCCAGCTTAAACCTCCATTTGTTGTTTTAAAAAATCTACAGTAATATGTTGCAATAAATCCCGTATTGGAGTTTAAAAAATGTATGTTAGTGATTTGATAATTATTAAAAGTAGTATCCTTTTCCAGATTATGCATAATCCAGTTATCTCCGCCATTTGTAGTTTTTAAAACCTTCCCTCCCCAACCCGTGCCACCAATATAACCTGTGTCACGGGATGGGAAATCCATACAATTAGAAACTACAACATTCGATGTATCCCAATTAGAACCTTTATCAGTAGATCTAAAAAACTTATTGGATAATAAATAAACCGTGCTCTCCTCAAATGCTTCTATTCCTTTAATAGGACCCGGAGCAAGCAACTGAGTATTCTTTTGCCCGTAGTTGTCCATTCTATACAAAATATTATTAGCATTTACATAGAATTCCCTCCCGTTGGGAGTTGCACCTGAATTAATTTTATAAGGGAATGGGTAGATTTCTTTATACCAATTGGTACCGCCATTAGTTGTTTTTACCAATGAGCCAGAACTTATACAGGCCCAACCGAGATTGTCATCCGAGAAATAGATGGATTTAATCTTACTGCCAATAAATCCTTGCGAGGTCCAGTTGGCTCCCCCGGTTGTAGTTTTATAAATATTTCCAAGGGTACTCCCAAACCAACCGGTTAAGGAGTTTAAAAAGAAGACAGATTTTACTGGTGTGGGAACGTTTGCCTGGATCCAGGAAATACCTCCGTCGGTTGTTCTCATTGATTTTGAACCATCACTAAAGAGCCAGCCATGCAAACCATCAATAAATTTGATGTCCACAATACGACTTATGGTATTTAGATAGAGAGGATCCCAGTTTGATCCGCCATTGGTAGTTTTTAGAATATAATTAGAACTTTCACTTTGGTGATATGGTGTAGAAAAACCTTTTAAAGAGTCAAACATGTGAATTGAGGTTATCTTTGGCGACGGGATAGTAGTTTGTTTGGTCCATGTTGCTCCGTTTGTAGTTTTAATAATAAAATAATTATTGAGCTCAGAACCCACTATCCATCCGGTGAACCTATTTGTATACATTATATCTTCAAAATGTGTATTAGGAAAATATGTAAGCCCTCTGGTTCCCCAACTCTCTCCTCCATTTTGTGAATAATAGTAAGAAAGATTATTTACAGAATCATCTTGAATTGCATACCCATATGATTGATCAATATACATAGGCTCTTTTGGGTTAATAATACCCGGCATCCATACCCATTTTCCATTAAAATATTTATATGAAATTTCTTTTCCGTAAATATATCCTTTATCGGTATCAGTGAATGACATATTGACAAATTCAGAAGTCTTGAACAACAATTTAAAGTTATCAATGCCTTGGGCAAAAGCATTGCCTGCTGCTGCGATAAAAATAATAAATATAAATATCCTTTTCCTCATTTTACCAATACCATCCTTTTAGTTTCAATAAAGTTTTCAGATTCGAGCTTATAGAAATATACTCCGCTTGGGAGGTTTACTCCGTTCCATTCGTATTCGTATGTGCCGGGATTTAATTTATCATTTACCAGCTCCGCCACTTCCCGTCCGAGCATATCATAGATTTTCAATTTCACGAGTGATCCTTTTGGGATATCAAATTTTATTTTAGTGGAAGGGTTGAACGGGTTCGGGTAGTTTTGGGATAAGTGAAAGGATGTGATAGTTTCCGAGTTATTTTTCACATACACAACATTATCATATTTCATAGTTATGATATCAACTTTTCCGGAAGCTCTTTCGCTTGTACCGGATAAAACCATACCCCTGGATTTATCAAACTTCATACTTTTAAGTAAATCATCTTTATTATTGACGGTATCGTTATAGTTTAATTTCCATAACAGATCGCCATTAATATCATATTTAAGAATCAAAAAATCACTTCCGTGAGCTGTATCCTCAATTGAGGAACCTCCAACATATATGTCATTATATTTATCCAGAAGGATTTCATTAGGCATGTCATTTTTATCAGCATTTCCATTATAAACTCTTTCCCATATTACGTTACCCAATGAATCATACATTATAGTAGTAATATCTTTACTCTCTCCAATACCTCTTGACCCGGTTATAATAATATTTGAGTTATCATCAATAGACATATCCTGCAGCAGATCAACTCCATTCTGATAATCATGGACTCTCTCCCAAATAATATTTCCATCAACATCATACTTTATAATCACTATATCACTACCGGTAATTGTATTAGTTACATTTCCAGCTACTATAACGTTCAAACTTTTATCAATCGCTAGAGACTGCGCACTGTCCATATTGCCAGCCGAACCATTGTAAAAATCAGACCACAACATTGTTCCACCAGAATCACATTTAATAGTCGTAAAACCCCATTGCTGTGAAGAATTTAATCGGTTTCTTCCGGTGAGATAATAATTGCCCAAAGAGTCTAATTTAAAATCAAAAACTTTGCATGCTTCGGTACTTGGAGTATTATGAGAATAATAATTTTTAGAAAAAATTATCCCAAACGGTGAATGTGGTCGCATTTTTGTAACAGTAAATGACGTAAATCCCATGCCCGGACTTCCGGGAGAAGACAATGAACCTGCAATGTAGATATAATCATTATTATCAATTTGAATAAAACTTCTGTTTTTCCTTCCATCCCAACTCACAAAAGCGGTAGATGAAGCAGTAACCCAAGCAGTATTAAAATAATATGCTTTTATATACAGGTCATCATAAACGGAACTAAAAATTAGACCGGAAGAATGTTCTGCCAATCCATAACCTTTAGTTTTTGAATTGGAAAACTGGGCATTGAATAACAATTCCCCAGCTGAAGAATATCTGACAAAAGGAGCTCGGAAATTAATAGAAGAGTTGTATGAATGCCCTGTTAAAAAAATACTTCCATTTTTATCAATTAAAACTTCATTCACGTCGTTAATACTATCAAGGGAATACAATGCTGTCCATTGCAAATCAGGAGTTTGCGAATTAGATTCAGTTACGAGTATAAATATAAGAAATGTGAGCAGTATCTTCCTCATTTTACCAGTACCATTCTTTTAGTTTCGATGAAGTTTTCGGATTCGAGCTTATAGAAATATACTCCGCTGGGGAGGTTTATTCCGTTCCATTCGTATTCGTAGGTACCGGGGTTTAATTTTTCATTAACGAGTGTAGCTACTTCCCGACCGAGCATATCGTAAATTTTTAATTTCACTAGCGATCCTTTAGGGATGTCAAATTTAATTTTCGTGGACGGGTTGAATGGATTGGGATAGTTTTGATGAAGGGAGGAAATTTTTGGTAAATTACTATTAAGTTCATTAACACTAGTAGGAATTCCGCCCCCGTTTGTAGTCATGAGTAGTGTATCATCATTATAAATGAATCCTGTATTAGGATCAATAAAATAAAAATCATTTATTGTGTTTAACCCGGTATTAAAATATACCCAAGAAAGACCTCCATTTGTTGTTTTAACTCCTTTAATAATTGAGTCCAAACCTACTGTTGGAATAGCATATCCAATATTTTCTGTAACTAATTCAACTTTTGCATCTCTATATAGAAACATTGAACCATTCCACGTAAGACCACCATTTGTTGTAGATTTTATTTCCATTCTTCTAGATAGTAATCCATTATTTTCATTAAGACATGCATCAACATAGTCTGCGTGATTTCCACTTACTAAAATATTCCAATTGAATCCAACATCATGCGACTCCCTTATACTATAAATATATTGAAATGGTCCATTGGCTCTGCCAGAAACGACAAAATATTTGTTTGTATGTGAGCTATTTGAACCAATATAATCTTCATTAGCAATAGAATTTGTAATCCAATTTATCCCACCATTTGAAGTAAAAAATGAATTTATTGGATTTGAATTACCAGCAATTACAATTCCCGAATCAACACTTTGAAAAGAGATCAACTTCAAATCACCAGTAGTATTTAGCTTTAAACTATCCCATGAATTACCAAAATTTGATGTTTTATAAGTCCATCCAGAGTTTGAAGCTATATAAATATAGCTGTGCGACATGGAAATAGAATTGAAATCATTTGAAATACTATTGGGAATTAACTGCCAGTTTAGTCCACCATTTGATGTTTTAGCAAAAACTCCTTCAGAACCAACGAGATAACCCGTTGAATGATCATAAAATGATATAGACCTGATTATTTTACCATTTAAAAAGTCTGTATTAATATGCGCCCAATTTGATTGAGAGAAAGTGTTATCCGCAAGAATTAAAAATATAAATAAAATAACCTGTCTCATTTTACCAGTACCATCCTTTTAATTTCGATAAAATTTTCCGCTTCGATTTTATAAAAATAAACTCCGCTCGGTAGATTAATTCCATTCCATTCGTATTCGTAAGTACCGGGATTTAGTTTTTCATTTACGAGCGTAGCCACTTCCCGCCCGAGCATATCGTAAATTTTTAATTTCACGAACAAGCCCTTTGGTATGTCGAATTTTATTCTAGTTGAGGGATTGAATGGGTTTGGATAGTTTTGGTGGAGGAAGAATGAAGAGGGAATTTGGTTTTGAATAAGATTTACATTGGTAAATATACCCCCACCGTTAGTAGTTCTTGCTAAAGTAACACCTCCATATACAAATCCTGTGTTATAATCCAGGAAATAAGAGTTACTGATTTGTTGCATACCTGTATTGAAGGTTTCCCAGTTTTGTCCGCCATTTACTGTTTTTGCTCCAATTTGTCCACCAATTAAAAATCCAACATTAGAATTTATAAAATGCATAGAGGATGGTAAGTTAGTAATATTATATGCTTGCCAATTCTCTCCGGCATTAAAGGTTTTGTATAGTAATCTAGAACTAGTATAAATTGTTGATAAAAATCCTATATCTCCTTTAAAATCCATAAATGAAAACCAGTTGTTAGAAATGAATAGTTTTTGATTCCATGATATTCCCCGATTTGAAGACTTAAAAAACCTTCCATAATGATAATTTATTCCTGCTTCTTCGGAAATTACATAAACATTATTATCTTCATACTCAACATCATTTATCCATCCAAACCCATGAATATCTGATGAAGTCCAATTTAAGCCTCCATTAGTAGTATTATAGGATTTTGGTATAAAAGAGATTGCATTTCCTTCATTTTCATTTGTAAAATTTACTCCAACTAGATTTCTATTTACATTTAAATTTAGCTCAATCCAGTAATAACCTCCATTCGTACTTTTGTAAATTTTCCCGGTATCACTTGCCATATAAAAAATTGAATCATATAAAATATCCATTTTGTAAAAATTACTTTCTATTCCTGTTTCTATTTTAGTCCAATTTATACCTGCGTCAGTTGTTTTGTAAAAAGTCCCTTTATTGCCAGCAAAATAACCTGTCTGATTATCAATAAATTCCATTGAATTAATACTGCCACCATTTAAAAAATCTATTAGCTTTTGATTCCAGCTATTTCCTGAATTGGTAGATTTTACTATTGCACCATAAGAGCCAACCATAACAAGATTAGAATCTGAATCAATATCAAAATTAGTTTCGAGTATATCAGAAGATATATCGCTCCAATTTATTCCACCGTTAGTGGTTTTATGTGTCTTGTTTAAATCTAACCCATACCCTGTATTTTGTGAAATAAATTTAATCTTGTCGTATGAACTCGTACTGACCGCTACGGTAATCCAGCTTGTCCCACCATTTATAGTTTTGATAAATTTTCCACTAGTTCCGCTTGCATAACCTATTTGAGAATTTATAAAATACATTGAATAGACTCTACCGACATACACCATATTCCAATTCAAACCGCCATTGCTCGTTCTGTACAAATTATTATTGTTTCCTACTACATAACCATGATTTTCTGTAAAAAAATAAGTTTCAACTATATTTCCAGCCCCTGGAACATTTATAGAATTCCAGGTCAAGCCCCCGTCTGTGGTTTTCTTTCCTCTACCAAATCCTACCATTTCACTAACAAACATTGATATCTCGGGTGCAGATGCATTCACCAGTACCCAATTGATGCCTCCATTTGTTGATTTGTATAGTCCACCTTCAGAAATATAACCTGTAGAAAAATAACCGGTATCTTTATTTACAAAACAAACTTTTCTGATGGTTGAACTATTTAACGAAGTTGAAATTGTTTGCCAGGTTTCTCCCTTATCAGTTGATTTTATCAATGCATTATACCACCCGCACGCATAGAATACTCCGTCAATGTATTGAACATCCGTCAGATCATTTCCGGTGGGAAGCGGGTTCATCAAAGTAAAATTCGATTGAGAATTTACCTCCGATAGAAATAAAAACATTATTATTATTATCATCACCTTCCTCATTTTATTAGTACCATCCTTTTGGTTTCAATATAATTCTCCGCTTCAATTTTGTAAAAATAAACCCCGCTAGGCAAACTTATTCCATTCCACTCATACTCATATACCCCCGCATTCAGCTTTTCATTCACCAGCTCCGCCACCTCCCGACCGAGGACATCATAGATCTTTAATTTCACGAGTGATCCTTTGGGGACGTCGAATTTTATTTTTGTGGAGGGATTGAATGGGTTTGGGTAGTTTTGGTGGAGAGAAAAGGAGATTGGAATTTCATTTGTTATTATATTCACATTTGTTAAACTGGTATCCCCATAAACAATTCCATTAATTCTGCAACCTTTAAGATTTAGGCTTTCACTTGTAAAATTTGACTGCAAAAAGTATGAATAAGTGTATTTTGTATAACCAAACTTCTTAGTGAAAGTTAGATTTGTTGATGCCCCTCCCATTGGAATACTTATACTCCATCTAAAATTTTTCCGATATGTTTGTTCTCCAAACACCGTCATTGAAGATGTATCATTACACCTGGATGATGAAGTTTTGCACATATTTCCATTTAGGTCATTAATTTTTGCTCTCAGACTATCTTCGAAGTTTTCAAAAGAATAAAACGAACAACTACCCGTTGAATCATATGAATAAAGACTTCCGGTAGTAGAATCTAGTCTTAACCACTTATTATACAGTCCATGTGCAAAATAGTATGTTCTACCATTAATCATAGTATCATTCAAGATATTCATAACAATAATGGAATCAATATTGATTGTTTGACCATTTGAACTGGTGCTATAATGGTAATCATACACAAAGATATTCCCAACCTGTAATGGAAAATAATCTGAATATTGAGAATATAAATTGGAATGAAACATTGCCAGGAATAAAAATAGTAGAATCTTTCTCATTTTTTCTCATTTTAGGTGGGAGCCTGTATAAAATTACTACTTTATACTTAAAGAATCAATAGTGTGTGCTGAGCAGGAAATGCTGTTTTAAAAAGATATTAAATGTAAAATATAAGTGTTTTTACGCGAAGAGCATATCGATCATTTCGAGGACGCTTTTTCCGTCGGCTTCCGCGTTGAAGTTTAGCAGGAGGCGGTGGCGGAGTACGGGTCGTGATACACGCTTTACGTCATCGATAGTCGGAGAGTACCTGCCTTCGAGAATGCAGAGTGTCTTCGCTCCGAGTATGAGATACTGCGAAGCGCGGGGACCTGCTCCCCAGCTAATGTAGTCCTTTATGAACTGCGGGCTGTCGGGATTTGCAGGGCGTGTTTTTGCAACAAGGTTTACTGTGTAATCTATGAC
>JAEYVS010000119.1 GCA_023429265.1 Bacteroidota bacterium
AAATGCAAGCTTCAATACCTGCCGCAGCGCGTCCGTCATATATCCTTTACCCCAGTAATCCTCTCCCAACCAATAACCAATCTGGGCTTTATGGTCATCGAGTCCTGCATCCCTTCTGCCATCCACATTCATCCCGATCCCGCCTATAAGCTTACCGTCAAGTTCGATGGCAAATCCATAATCTTTTCCGTCTTCCATTTCATTACAAATTTCTATCCACTCCTTTGCTTTCTCCAATGTATAGGGATAGGGGACATTAATAAGCCATCTGCTGATATTGTCATTATTAAGCAGTTTAACCAATGGTTCGATATGTTTTTCCGTATGTTTAACTAACTTAACCATTCTTTACTAATTTTCTTGCTTTGAGCAGATCGGCATTTGTATCGATCCCTATTGAATCATTTTTGGTTATCACCACTTTTATGTATTCACCCATTTCCAGAATTCGTAATTGCTCTAATTTTTCAATCTTTTCCAATTCAGACTGTTTTGTTTTCCCGAATTTCAGCAGGAAATCTTTCCTGTAAACGTATAATCCTATATGCTTATAATATTTATCCTTCTTTGTGTCGGGCTTTATCGAATAGGGAATAACACCTCGTGAAAAATATATTGCGTTACTGTTTTTATCGAATATTACCTTTACCGAATGAGGATCTTTTAATTTTTTAACGTCTTTTACTCTTACAGCCAGCGTCGAAACATTTAAGCTTTTATCTTTAATAAGTGGCTTAATTGCTGCATCTATGTCTTTTGCATCCAGGAATGGTTCGTCACCCTGGATATTAACAGCTATGTCGCATTTATGCTCTTTCACCACTTCCATCAATCTATCTGTTCCGGTCTTATGCTTTTTAGAAGTCATAACAGCCACCCCGCCAAACCCCGTTACAGCGTCAAATATTCGTCTATCATCGGTAGCTATTACCACTTCCGACAATAGCTTCGACTTCAGCGCCTGCTCATATACCCGGCGTATCAAAATCTTTCCGCCAATGTCCATCAGCGGCTTACCCGGCAGCCGGGTAGATTCATATCTCGCCGGAATTATTCCCAGTATCCTCATTTATTGATCACTTTAGGAACTTTGACATATTTACCCGTTTTCTCCGGAGCATTCTTCAAAGCTTCTTCAGTAGTCAGCCAAACCTCGGACTTATCTTCCCGGAAAACATTCTTAGTGTCATTAATATTTTCCATGGGTTCTACGTCATCGAGCTTCAGCTCGTCCAGCTCATCGATAAAATCCAGGATCTTATTCAGTTCCTTCTGCATTTTCTCCTTACCTGCATCGTCGAATTTCAATTTTGCCAGCTGTGCGATCTTTTCGACATCTTCTTTGCTTACCGCCATATTGATATTTGTTTAATTCTTTCTTTTAAGTTTTGTCTAAGTTTTTATCTATTGTACTTTTAATCTCTTCAAGTAAATTCGGGTCTTTCCTGTATGGGATTGGTTTATCAAAAGTTACAGTCACATTCCCTGATCTTAATTTAAACTTACCGCGTGGTATGATATTGTTTGTGCCATCGATTGTTACAGGGACGATCGGAACTTTAGCTTCATCCGCCAATACAAACATCCCTCTTTTAAAATCGCCCAGGCTTCCATCTGTGCTCCTTGTCCCTTCAGGAAAGATCACCACCGAAAGACCATTTCTTACTTTCTCAGCTGCTTTCTTCAGAGAGACGAGTGCCGTTCTTACATTTTCCCGGTCGATGGGAATATAATCCGATAAATACATTCCCCATCCGAAAATCGGAATCTTAGACAATTGCTTTTTGTAAACGAACCTTGTATTGTTTGGAATCGCCTTCATTAAAACCGGAATGTCAACATAGCTCTGGTGGTTTGTTACGAAAATATAGGCGGCGTCTTTATCGAGAAATTCACTTCCCCTGACGGTCAATTTCACTCCCAATATGAACAGAATTACGGTCGAAAACATTTTGGGGAGGGGGCGGTGGAGCGTCCCGCCGCGTGAATCGAACGGGCTAATCAATATCGCCAGAATTGCTATAAAAACAGCATAAACGGCAACTAATATCGCCCTAATATAGGTTAGCACCGACTAATATAAGGTATGTGAAATACATTTTAAAGTTATAAAAAAAGTTAAATGGGTAAAAAGTTAAAAGTTTAAGGTTTGTAAATAAATGCCGTTGATTTTACAGGTGAATAAAAATTAGCTGCTGAACTTATAAATTTAGAAAATTTAAGATGTTGATTTTTCATAGTTGGTAGATTTTAGTTTTAAAAATGTGGAGATTGTTTTGTTAAGTATTTAAGAGAAATTTAGAATCGGTTGTAAAAACAGGATTGATTTTTTAATACTTTCTTCATTGATACATTTTTTGAAATTTTTTTCATACCACAAATTAACACGAATGATCACGAATTTTAATAATTGCACCAATTTCGATTTAGGGTTTTAATGAAGTTTTTATGTCAAAGAACAAATTTTCTGAATTCCGGTGGCAGTACCAAAAGTCTAATACAAATATAAGGGGTGACGTAGATGAGATGCAAATAAAAAAAGGATAGATAGCGTATCTATACAAAAAGGTGTTTAAGTCATTAATTAACAATGGTGATGGTGAATAGCATTGACGAGGAAAAAAAATGAAATCGCAAATTTTAAGACGGCGAAGTTCCGATTCGGGAATTTCATTAGCGAAAGGCTGTTCCCAAGCAAGGGGCTTGGGAATGAGAATAAAAAGCAAATTATATATCAGATTGTTATTTTGAGTTGACAGGTAGGAATATTTTTGATAATATGATAAATCTACCTGAAAATAAAACTGAGAAATGAGAACACTCAAAATTTTAATAACAGCGTTAGCCATATTTATTTTAAGCATTCCCGGAATTGTTTCAGCACAGTCTACGGTTTATCACGGAGCATTCGAAAATCATTTCTTTGGGTGGATGCCCAGCGCGAGAATGGAAGCAATGGGAAAGGGTTTTGTAGGGGTTAGCGGAGATCCTCATTCGTATTTTGTAAATCCCGGTGCGATGGGTACTCTTGAAGGATTAAATCTAACCGCAGGCTTTGCAAATCCATATTATCTTTTGAGAGATGCAAAGTATAATAATTTCAGCGCTTCTTATAATTTTGAAAACATTGGAGTTATAGGGATAAGCAGGGATTATTCCGATTGGGGAAAGATTGAATATTATGGTCAAACTGGTTCAATAATCGAATCCACACCCAAAAACTATAACTACCGCTTAACATATTCCAGAGAAATTACAGATGAATTTTATGCCGGTATAAATTTAAACCTATTCGGGTTTGATTCTGATGTTTTTGGACTCAGGACTGAAGGCAGTTCAGTTTTAGCCGGCATAGGTGTTTTAAAACGGATTAATATTTTTGATGCTCCAAAAGGGGATATTCAAATGGATGCGAGTTTTGGAGCAAGTTTGTTTAATGTTACCAGTTCGAAATTAGATCTTTCAAATCAAAAAGAGGTTCTCCCTGTCATAGTAAGAGTCGGAGGCTCATATCAGTTAGGTGTTTCTATTCCCGGAACACCGTGGAATTCAAAGTTTCTCAACATCCTTTATGCCATAGAGTATCAAAATGTTTTAAACGGTGAGGATTATGATGGAGTCAAAACCGGGTTAGAGCTTACATTGTTTGAGCTTTTAAGCTTACGAGGAGGGTTTTATAGTTTAGGTTTGCGTGATCAATCCGCGTGCTCCAATTGCAAAGGTAAAATACAGGAAGTCACGTATGGCGCAGGAATTAATCTACCGCTTAAAAATCTGGGGATTACTAACATTCCTGCTGAATTCAGGTTTGATCTGGCTGTGATGCCGCATCCGTCACAGGTGAATAACCCGGAAGATTTTGATTTTGGAGATTACAGGGTGTTTAATTTTAGTGCGAATGTGGAGTTTTAAGAAGTAGGATTTAGCATTCCCAAACCTGGCTTGGGGATGAGGATTGAAAGTTATTCTGAATATT
>JAEYVS010000131.1 GCA_023429265.1 Bacteroidota bacterium
ATCAAAATAAGGAAGTTACCAATGAAAGCATATTTGACCTGGCTTCCCTGACAAAGGTCATTGCCACAACGGCAGCAGTGATGAAACTTTACGATGAAGGAAAAGTAGGTCTCGACCACAGGGTAGCTTATTATGTACCGGAATTTGCTGCTAATGGTAAAGAGTGGATCACTGTGGAAAATCTGCTTCTACATAACTCAGGGCTGAAAGCCTGGATGCCTTTTTATACTACATGCAGTAATAAACAGGATGTGATAAATACCATATGCAGTGAGGGGTTATCTTATTCGACGGGAACAGATTTTAAATACAGCGACCTGAATGCTATAATGCTGGGTGTGCTTGTCGAGAGAATAACAGGAATGGATCTGGATGTGTATTGTGAGAAGGAAATATTCGAGCCTCTGGGCATGAAAAGCACTTACTTCACACCAAATGAATTTCAGAAGGAGCTATGCCTACCGACTGAATATGACAATAACTGGAGAGGGAGAATGCTCCAGGGGGAAGTTCATGATGAAGCTGCGAGTGTAATGGATGGTGTGTCGGGTAATGCAGGTTTATTCTCCAATGCTGAAGATATCTACAGAATGATCAAAGTAATGCTCAACGGCGGTGTTCACCTAAACCAATTTACAGCAGGACTTAAGTTGGATACTTTTGTTACATCTGAGACAATAGAGCGTTTTCTGACAAGACCAATGGATACTTATTATTATAACACGCGCGCGCTGGGATGGGATACTAAACCAGAGCCAACAAGCTACAGACAACCATGCGGGGAAATGATCTCCGAGAACTGCTTCGGACATACGGGATATACCGGGACAAGTGTCTGGGCGGACAGGGATAGAAAGCTCGTAGTAATTCTTTTAACGAATCGTGTACATCCATCCAGAACAGCCAATGGAATAAGAGATGTACGACCGGAAGTTCACAATAAAGCAATTGAGATTTATTCAAACCAATAATGAGACAAATTGCAATAATGCCTGTTGGCAATAAAGGCTATAAAGATTTTAGAGATACATTATATAATGATTTACCTAATTTAGATGACATTAAATGTTTAAATAAAAGTGATAGAGAGGTTTTATTAAAAATTTTTCCATCAAAAATATTTCATATATGGGGATTAAGACCAGGCCCTAAAAATATTATGAATTGGGATAAAATTAGAATTAATGACAAAGTTCTATTCACACGCGATGGAAAATGTATAGGAAATGCAAATGTCGCTTATAAAATTTCTGATAAAGATTTAGCTAACGAAATCTGGGGTTCAATAGATGGAACAAGCTGGGACTATATGATTTTTTTTAATAATTTAGATAATTTAACAATTTCTTATGAAGAGTTAAATAATACTCTGATTTATAAGAATAATAATTCATTCCAGAATTTTAAAATACTTAACAAAGAGAAACAAATTTTATTTTTGCAGAAATACAATATATTTAATTGAGATTTATTCAAACCAATAAAACACAGATAATATAATGGCAATTCCTAAATTCAAGAACGAACCGTTTACAGACTTTACGAAAAATAAGAACAGGAAAGATTTCCAGAAAGCTCTTAAAAAAATCAAAGAGAGATTTGGAAAGGAATACCCTATCATAATAGGTAATGAAGAAATTTACACAGACGAAAAATCTGCATCATATAATCCGTCAAAACCGGAAGAAATAATCGGTGTATTCCAGAGAGGAACTCCGGATATCGGCGATAAAGCAATAACGACCGCTTTTGAAGCCTTCAAGACATGGAAGGATGTTCCTGCAAAGAAAAGAGCTAATTATCTTTTTAAAGCGGCTAAGGAAATGCGCAAGAGAAAGCATGAATTTTCTGCGATGATGGTTTATGAGGTCGGTAAGAACTGGGCAGAGGCAGACGGCGACACAGCCGAGGCAATCGACTTCCTTGAGTTTTACGGACGTGAAATGCTCAGACTAAGCGAGAAACAGCCATTAACAAAGATCTCAGGCGAAGACAACAATCTTGAATATATCCCGCTTGGTGTATGCGTGGTAATACCGCCATGGAATTTCCCATGCGCGATAGCAATAGGTATGACTGCTGCTGCGATCGTAGCAGGTAACACTGTTGCATTAAAACCTTCAGAAGACTCCCCTGCAATTGCTCAGATGTTCGTAGAGCTGTTCCGGCAGGTTGGTGTGCCTCCGGGTGTAATAAATTTCGTACCGGGACAGGGATCTATTGTAGGTGAAGTGATGGTTCAGCATCCATTGACCAGGCTGATTGCATTTACTGGCTCGATGGAAGTCGGACTAAGGATCAATGAAGTGGCTGCTAAAAAGCAATCAGGTCAAATATGGATTAAGAGAGTTATTGCTGAGATGGGCGGAAAGGATGCGATCATAGTTGATAAGGAGCTGCATAGTTTTGATGATGCAGTTGCTGGAGTTGTGGCATCGGCTTTTGGATTTACCGGGCAAAAATGTTCTGCTTGTTCAAGGGTAATAGTCGATGAAAGCATTTATGATAAATTCTGTGATGCCCTTGTGGAAAAAACAAGCTTCATAACTGTAGGCGATACCGTAGATAATCCTCAGATGGGACCGCTGATTAACAGCAAATCCAAAGAAAATACACTCGAATACATAACTAAAGCGCAGGAAGAAGGCGGAAAACTTATCTTCGGCGGCAATTCGCTTGGTATCAACGGTGGATTCTTTATTGAACCTACCATAATAAAGGATGTTAAGCCAAATGATACCATTGCCCAGGAGGAAATATTCGCGCCAGTACTTGCCGTGATCAAATCAAAAGATTTTGACGACGCCTTAAATATAGCAAATGGTACAATGTTCGGGCTCACCGGTGCCATTTACACAAAGAACAAGAAAAAACTTCAGAGAGCATATAATGAATTCCACGTCGGTAATCTGTATTTCAACAGGAAATGTACCGGCGCACTGGTGGGAGTTCATCCTTTCGGTGGATTTAATATGAGCGGTACCGATTCTAAAGCCGGTGGAAGAGACTATCTTTTGCTTTTCACACAGGCTAAGCTCATTAGTGAGAAAAAAATCAAATAACATTTTAATTTCGTCAAATGAAAAATCGAATTAAGTTTCTTTCTGCAGTATTAATTTTATTTGTTGTATTCGGCTGCGGTTTCCTTAGAGATAAAGTTGAAGAAAAGGTTAATGAAGAAATAGACCAGCAGATGGATGAGGTAAATAAGGAAATAAAAGAAAGCCAGCGTAAAGTGGATTCAATAATGAACAGTACAAACTTTGATTCACTTCAGAATGAACTGGATTCATTAATGAAGGACCTCGACAAGACAGGGGTAAGTATTGATTCTCTTGAGAAAGAGCTTAACAAGAAGAAATAATTTTTAAATCTTAATATTATCTTAAATGAAAATTCATGAGTATCAGGCTAAGGAGCTCCTAAAAAGGTATAATGTACCTGTTCAGGACGGTGTAGCCATTAAATCAATGGATGAGTTTGACTCTGCTATTGAAAAACTAAAAACACAGAATATTGAGCAATTTGTCGTAAAGTCGCAGATACACGCCGGCGGTAGAGGCAAAGGGATTGTATACAGCAAACATAACCGTGACAATGTGGTTGTAGAAGGCGGAGTTAAATTTATGGGTGATAATGTTGGAAAAGCCAAGGAATATGCGGAAAAGCTTCTGGGTAATATTCTTGTCACACATCAGACAGGTTCTGAGGGAAAACAGGTTCAAACCATTTTCATAACAGAAGGTATCGACATAAAAAAGGAATTCTATCTGGGAATACTTCTTGACAGAACAAACTCAAGAAACGTCATAATGGCATCCACCGAAGGTGGTGTAGAGATAGAGACTGTTGCGGAAGAAACCCCGGAAAAGATTATTAAAGTCTGGATCGATCCCGCGCTGGGATTGACATCATACCAGGCGCGTGAGCTCGGATTTGGACTGGGTCTTGAAGGCGATGCTTTCAAGGACTTTACCAAATTTATTATTAAGCTATACGACGCATATACAGGTCTCGATGCGTCATTGCTTGAGGTAAACCCGATGGCTCTTACTGTCAGCAATAAAATAGTCGCTCTTGACGCAAAAGTAACTCTCGACGATAATGCTTTCTTCAGGCATAAGGATTTTGCTGAATTACGTGACCTTAACGAAGAAGATCCGCTTGAAATTGAAGCATCAAAATATAACCTTAACTACATTAAGCTCGACGGAAATGTTGGCTGTATGGTTAATGGAGCGGGACTTGCGATGGGTACAATGGACCTTATCAAACTTGCCGGAGGTGAACCTGCTAACTTCCTCGATGTAGGAGGTACGGCATCACCTGAGACTGTAGAGAACGGATTCAGGATCATACTCTCTGATAAGAATGTAAAAGCAATTCTCATCAACATCTTCGGTGGAATAGTAAGATGTGACAGGGTTGCAAATGGTGTCGTACAGGCAGCCAAAAACATTGATATTAATATCCCGGTCGTAGTAAGACTGCAGGGTACGAATGCAATCGAAGCCAGGAAGATCCTTGATGATTCAGGATTAAATCTCATTTCAGCTGACACGCTCGAAGATGCAGCTCAGAAAGTTACTGAAGCGATAAATCAAAGCGCTGAAGAGGAAAGCCTGATTGATAATGAATATATTGATACTCCTAAGATATACGAAGAGACAAAAGCTGAAGTTGAAATGGCTGAGGAAAGTAATAATGAAAATCCCGGTAACACTGAGCTGTAATATTTAAAATACAATGACCGGATACGATGCTGAAAATCTACTGGTTCAGAAAAGATCTCCGTATAGAAGATAACGCCGGATTAAAACATTTCATAGATGCTCTTAATACTGACGATGAATACTTGTTCCTTTACATTAAGAATAAAAACACTTTTGAGTATTTCGGTGAGAAACGCATTAGATTTCTCTACCAGGCTCTGGCTTCTTTAAAGAGTTCTTTAAAGAAACATTCACGTGAACTTTTCATCACTGAAGGAAATAGTTTAGATGTTTTTAAAACCATCCTTTCTAAGTTTGAAAATGTATTCGTTTATGCTAATGAACAGCCTGAACCATATTCACGCAAAAGGGACGTAGAAGTACGCAAGCTTATAGAGAAAAGTGGTGGAGAATTTAATCTTTCCGTTGACTCTACTATCTTTCCTCTCGGAGAAATACTAAAAGATGATGGGAAACCATACGTGGTATTCACACCTTTTATGAAGCCATTCTATTCCAGGCTGGATAAGACACACTATGCAAAGGTTGATTCTGATGTAAGTAAGCTTAAGGGAAGGGAGTGTAAAAAACACGGGTTAAAGGTTTTAGACCCTGAAAAGGAAATGAAAAATCTTAACGGATCCGGTTTTTTTGACGGCAGTCGTGAGGATGGCCTAAAGCAGCTCGAAAAGTTCTGGAAGGATAAGCTGGAAAATTATAAATCAAGCCGTGACTTCCCTGCTGTTTGCGGTACCAGCAGGCTTTCACCGCACTTCCACTTTGGAACCATCGGCATTAGAGAGGCTTTCAGGACAGGTTTTAACAAGATAAATCGTTCTTCATCAACGAAGACAAAATCGGAGTCCACAACCTGGCTCAATGAATTGATCTGGAGAGAGTTTTATTATAACATCGCATATCATTTTCCGGATATAATAAAAGACTCCTTTCATAAGAAGTATGACAGGCTTAACTGGAACCGCAGCAGCAAGGATTTTAAAGCATGGTGCGAAGGTAAGACCGGTTACCCGATAGTCGATGCAGGTATGAGACAGCTTGTAAAAGAAGGATGGATGCACAACAGGGTCAGGATGATCACAGCAATGTTCCTTACTAAACACTTATTAATCGATTGGCGGAAAGGCGAGAAATTCTTTGCGGAACATCTTGTAGATATGGATTTTTCATCCAATAACGGAGGGTGGCAGTGGAGCGCGTCCACAGGGGTTGATGCCGCGCCATATTTCAGGATTTTTAATCCTACCCTTCAAAGCAAAAAGTTTGATCCGAAAGGTGAATACATAAAAGAATACGTACCTGAATTGAAGGACATCCCGGCAAAGTTTATTCACGCACCCCGGGAATTGTCCAAAGAATTGTCCATAGAAGAGCAAAATCATATTGGTATAAAGATAGGAAAAGATTATCCCGCTCCAATAGTTGATCATAAAAAAGCGCGGGAGATCGCGATTAAAGAGTATAAAAGCATAGCTTAATTTAACAAACTGAGTAATCCATACGATAAATACGAACCGGTCATTGGGCTTGAGATACACGCCCAGATGAATACCGCATCCAAAGCATTCTGCAGATGCTCGACCGATTTCAGCGCGCCTGCAAATTCAAATGTTTGTCCCGTCTGTCTCGGACATCCCGGTACTCTGCCGGTGCTCAATCAGAACCTGGTGGAATACATTATCCGAATGGGTCTTGCGACAAATTGCAAGATTCGTGAGCGTTCCATATTCGCGCGGAAAAATTACTTCTACCCTGACCTTACGAAAGGATACCAGATCACGCAGTTCGAAACACCGATATGCTACGATGGTTACCTCGATATATCGTCTAAGGACGTTCCTCAGAAACGCATCGGCATAACACGGATTCATATGGAGGAGGACGCAGGAAAATCCATACACGATTTCTCGGACAATGACACTCTTGTGGATTTTAATAGATGTGGAGTACCTTTGATCGAAATAGTGAGCGAACCTGATATTAATTCTTCGACCGAAGCTTACCTGTATCTTCAAAGGATCAAGCAGACACTCATATACCTGGATATAAATGACGGCAATATGGAGGAGGGATCCCTCCGCTGCGATGCAAACATCTCCATCCGTCCAACAGGTGCCAAGGAATTAGGCACACGCACCGAGATAAAGAACCTTAATTCCTTCCGTAATGTAGTAGATGCTATCGAAGCAGAAATACACCGCCAGGCGCAGGTGCTTGACAGCGGTGAGAAAGTTGTGTATCACACTATGACATTCAACGCAAAGGATAAGACCACCTTCGCTACCCGTACAAAAGAACAAGCGCACGATTATAGATATTTTCCTGAGCCTGACCTTGTTTACGTAGAGGTCACAGAAGAATGGAAAGATAAGATTAAGGACGCGCTGCCGGAATTCCCCGAACAAAAGCGTGCCCGTTTCATTGAGGAATATTCCCTTCCTGAATACGATGCTGACGTACTAACCCAGGATAAGCAGATTGCAGATTACTTTGAGAAGGTTGTTTCCGGTCTGCAGGATAAGTCGCAGAAGAATTTCAAGTCATCCAGTAATTGGGTTATGACCGAGGTTATGCGTATCCTGAATGAAGATAAGATCAGCATAAATGACTTCCCTGTTACCGCTAACAAGATTTCCGGGCTTGTGGAAGTTGTATCTTCAGGCATGATAAATAACAACACTGCGAAGGATGTTTTCACCGCATTGATAAAAGAACCCGGTAAAACTCCGGAAGACATCATAAAGGAAAAAGACCTTGCACAGGTGGACGATGAATCCGAAATAGAAAATGTGATAAAGAAAATTATATCCGAGCATAAAAATGAAGTTGACCGGTATAACTCAGGTGAGAAAAAGCTCGCCGGCTTTTTCGTAGGAAAGGTTATGACTGCCAGTAAAGGAAAAGCAAACCCTAGAATAGTGAACGAATTACTCCTGAAAAATCTCAAAGAAGGCTGATACTCAATGCGTAAAAAACTCGTGGCAGGCAATTGGAAAATGAACAAGAACTATAAGGATTCCCAGGCTCTTGCCGACCTGATAAATCTCGAGCTCACTGACTTTGATTACGAAAAAGCCGATGTAATTATCTGTCCCCCATTTACGTCTCTGAGTATCGTTAGTAGTGTCCTTGAAGATTCGCAGACTCATCTCGGAGCACAAAATCTTTTTTACGAAGACGATGGCGCGTATACCGGTGAAATTTCCGCCGGAATGCTTCGTTCCGTAGGTTGCGAATACGTCATTATCGGACACAGCGAGAGAAGGCAATACTTCGGTGAAACCAATGAAACCATCAATAAAAAGATTTTTAAAGCACTCGGTTATGAGCTTACTCCCATAGTTTGTGTAGGAGAAACCCTCGAGGAGCGCGACGACAACCGCCAAACCGATGTCGTCGGAAAACAGGTACGCGAATCACTTGCCAATCTTAGCGTTCCTGATGCTTTAAAGATTATTATTGCATACGAACCCGTCTGGGCTATTGGCACCGGGAAAAATGCATCACCGGAGCAGGCAAACGAAATGCACGAATTCATAAGAAAAGTTCTAAGCGAAATGTTTGGCGAGGGCACTGCCGGTAAAGTAAGAATCTTATATGGCGGCAGTATGAAGCCCTCCAATTCCAAGGAGTTATTTGCCCAGCCGCACATCGACGGCGGACTCATTGGCGGAGCAAGCCTGGAAGCAGACAGTTTCGTTCAGATCATCAGAAGCATATAAAGAAATCAAATAATATAATAATAACAAAGGATTAATCTAAATGAAAGAATCAGTAATAGTATCTGCGGTAAGAACACCCATCGGCGGTTTTATGGGTTCCCTCTCATCGCTAAAGGCAACCGAACTCGGCTCCATTGCAATAAAAGAAGCCCTAAATAGAGTTGGAATAAAAGGCGAAGATGTCTCCGAAGTCATTATGGGGTGTGTACTTCCTGCAGGACTTGGACAGGCTCCCGCGAGACAGGCTTCAATTGGTGCAGGTATTCCGGACTCAGTTCCCTGTATGACAATTAATAAAGTTTGCGGCTCGGGATTAAAGACCGTTATGCTAGCCGACCAGGCAATTAAATGCGGCGATGCAGAGATTGTTGTCGCAGGTGGATTTGAGTCTATGAGCAATGCTCCTTACTACCTTACTAAGGCGCGCTCAGGCTACAGGATGGGAAATGGCGAATTAATAGACGGTATGGTTCACGACGGATTATGGGATGTTTACAATGATTATCATATGGGCAGCGCAGCTGAGCTTTGCGCCCGGGAAATGAATATAACACGCGAAGACCAGGATGCCTTCGCGGAACAAAGCTACAAAAGAACTCTTGATGCTGTGGAGAAGGGTCACTTCAAAGATGAAATCGTACCTGTCGAAGTCAAAACAAGAAAAGAAACAATGACCGTAACTGAAGACGATGACCCCAAGAAGGTTAATTTCGACAAGGCTAAGACTCTTCGCCCTTCATTTGCAAAAGACGGAACGGTAACAGCTTTCAATGCTTCCAGCATCAATGACGGTGCGGCAGCAGTTGTTGTAATGTCAGCCGATAAAGCTAAAGAACTTGGCTTAACTCCCCTGGCAAGAATAGTATCTCAGGGTTCATTCGCTCATAAGCCGGAATGGTTCACCACCGCTCCTGCATATGCGATAGAGAAGGTATTAAAGAAAGCAAACCTCACTGCTGATGACATCGACCTGTACGAATCTAACGAAGCTTTCGCGGTACAGTCCTGCGCGGTAATGCAGCTTGCAAAGCTCGACCCTGCAAAAGTGAATGTACGCGGCGGAGCAATTGCGATGGGTCACCCTATTGGAGCCAGCGGAGCAAGAATTCTTACTACTTTGCTCTACGCAATGAAGGACAATAATGCTAAACGCGGTCTTGCTACCCTGTGTATCGGTGGCGGCGAAGCCAGCGCTCTCATTGTTGAAAGAGACTAATTTTATTAATAATTAAAATCTCCCTTAATGAACATTAAAAATATATCGGTAATAGGCGCAGGCACTATGGGAAACGGCATCGCTCACGTATTTGCTCAATATGGATACAATGTTACACTCATCGACGTTAAACAGGATTTCCTGGATAAAGCAGTTGCCACCATTACAAAGAATCTCGGCAGAATGGTTGAAAAGGAAAAAATTACCGAAGATCAGAAAAATTCGAC
>JAEYVS010000167.1 GCA_023429265.1 Bacteroidota bacterium
CAGGCTCCAGCTTGGGAATGCTATTTTGCTCATGAACTCTACAAACTCTAGGAACTCTATTAACTCAACAAACTATATTAAATATAATTAATTGTTTTTGCAGTTTAAATGGGAAAGTACGGGGATATTACTAAAACAGACAAACTGAGCACTTCTTCAAAAGATGTCATTGCGAGCGTCAGCGAAGCAATCTCCTAACACCCGCCACATAAAAGCGGAAAGCCACACTATCTCTCTTTATTTTAGCTTAAAAGCGGAAAATCAAATATTCTTAATTCTTCTTTCTTGATTCTTCATTTAATTAGCACCATCTTCTTTACCATATCAAACGCCTTGCCCTCATCCACACTGATCCTGTAGAAATATATCCCTGACGCAAGCCTGCTTCCATTGAATTCGCTTATGTACCTGCCCGCGGTCCTGAACTCATTATTCACCAGCTTAGCCACCTCACGTCCTAATATGTCATAGATAACCAATTGTACCTTACCGTCCTTAGGCAGAGCAAATTGTATCTTTGTCGTTGGATTGAACGGATTTGGGAAGTTCTGCGACAGCTCGAACTCTGTCGGAATAATGTTTTGCTGCTCGATAATATTATCTCCCGGTTCATTATTGAATACCTTTGTGATGTCGGAACTCACATTCTGAATGTGTTCCTGAATATTTTCCGGTTGTCTTTTCTGTATAGTAGCCTGGAGATTCTTAATAGCCTTCAATTCCCGTTTCGCATTCCGGTCTCCCTTTGCAGATCTTTCTTCAAGCGTATTTACCTTATCGATGGTTTTCTTTCTCTCATTTTCAAATGTTGTAACAACGTTCTGCTTTACAACCTGCTTTTGTTCTTTGGACAAATTACTCCTGTCCTTAACGTCTTTAGGATCATCCTCAAAAGATTTCAATTCATAAAGTTTTTCAATACTTTCTTTATTGTACATTGAAGATTGATAATTAATAATTGACCCCGCGTTTCTATTGCCTCCGCTACTACCACCATTTAGTAACAACACCGTCGCGGAGTAGTCCCAGCTTGCAATCAAAGCATCGTATGTATTAGGATAATTATTCATTATGTCCTCAAAGCCGGCCATTGCTGAAGAATAATCTCCTAATGCAGACTTGCATTTCTGTATGAAATAAAATGCCTTCTTCACAAGCTCAGGCTTATCCCCATTATTGAGTATAACCCCCTCAAGAAATGACTTCAGAGGCGACATCCTGTCTCCCGCGCTGTCCAGGCTGAGGCTGGCAAGATACAGCTTATGAACTGCATCAGGCGCATACTCGCTTTCGGGTTCATTAGATAATATATCTTCCGCTATCTCTGCCACTCTGGTGTAGTTCCTTAGTCTCATCTCCACGAACATACTGTCATACATACTATTTACTCCGCTGTCTAGCAAGAATAATGTATCGTTATACTCATCCGTTACAGGCACAAGAATAAAATTCTCCGTTTGCCCTTCGCTTTTACTTGACATACCCGAGCCCTGACCCTGTCCGCAGTTATAATTAAAATCAAAGCTCACTGCCGAACCGCCGCTGCCCCAGGTTATACTGTGAATAGCCCCAACTGTACTGCCGTACTTATAACAGTTATTCCCCGCGGGGTATGAACCATCGGAAGAACCCGGGAAGTATCCGTACATATGCTTTCCGCTGGTATAGTTAGAGGGGATCAGGAATGTATTCATTCCTCCGTCTATGTAAAACAATCCGTCATTTACCTCGAGATTATGAGCTGTTACACTTGAATTGTTTATCGTATTCCAGCCCCCGGTTATCGTTTTACCCGGCGATGTCATATTTAGCGTACTGCTTGACATCTGGACAGAGGATCCCGTTACGGAAGATGTGATCGTATTATTATACAGGTCTCCGCTGGAGCTCAATGCCACAATTCCCTGCTGATAATTGGTTATGTCGTTATTCTTTATCACCGCGCCTGCAATGTTATTCACTAGCATTGCCTGTGATATAGAGGATGATGAGACCGTAAAATTATTATCGTCTATAACTACGGGTACGGACATAGAGGAGCTTGCGTCAACATAAATAACAGGAGAATTATTACTATTCATACTGAAATTATTTCCATTTATCAGCACATTGACTCCCGAGGCCGATGTGTAGTATGCCCTCACGCCTCCCGTATTATACCCCGTGAACGTATTCTCCGATATGCTGACTTTAGAGCAGTTTATTATGTCGAACGCATAATATGTCGTCGGATGATCGATGTCCTCGATATCTGTTACTATCACATTATCTATCTTTACCGTGTCGCAGTTCTGGAGCACTATCCCTTTCCACTTATCACTGCCGTTACCCTGGAGCAGTATATCTTCCTCAGTATCTCCGGGTTGATAGCAGGCAAAGAAATTTCCGCCTTCCACGTATATCCGCGCTGAATCTACAAAGTTTACCGTACTGCCAAGCTTGATCCTCAGGTCGTGCCCGTCAGTGTAAACATTGTCCGTTATGATTACATTTTCATCTATTACCTCATCCGCTACTAGTATACCGCCGTCGAAGATAACAGGAGACAGCCTGAATAGTTTTCCTTCGCCGGGTTTGAACCACCCCACCGTACCGTCTGTAGTTCCGAGATCTATTGCGCCCGTATAGTTTTTATCGAATGTAACTGATTCATTTGAATGTACATCGGTGATAGTCCAGTTATTTGCTCCGGCAAGATCTGAAGGATCAAATTTTATTTTTAATACCCGTACATCTCCTTTCTGTACACTGCTTTCCACATATTCAGGTTCACAGCGCCTATTAACAACTGTGAAGTAATTTGCATTGTCCCCGGATGTTATGGGTTCAAAAAATCCCATCTCCCAAAATCTTTCTTCTTCGCAGTCTGTATATGTTGTAGGAGCATCTTCAACACAGCTATTAGCACCGCTGATATACGGAGCTATGCTCACTATATCCGATATGAAATAATGATTTGCACCCTGCTTATGCACGCTCACTCCGTCATACCAGTCTATCCGGTCAAGGGAAGATTTCCAGTTCAGGAGTTTAGCGTTCAAATCTTTTACATATTGATACTTCGGCTGGCCATAATCATTGGTATATCTTGGTGAGTTTGAATTTAGATCTGCTAATCCATAATGATAAGTATAACTGGTTGCATTTTGATCTATCTCCATTATCGGAGGTCTCGAATATGAACTATCCGAATCGAATTCGAATCCCCAGCTGTCATATATGAACCAGCATAAACCATCAGCTCCATGCGAAAGAGCAATTACTGCTTGAGCTTCAATTTCTTCATTAAGAGGCTCTCGCATTGATAGATGGCTATAATTACCGTTAGGGAGCTCTTCCATCCATGAATGCAATTGCGGCTGAGCTATGAACTTTGCAGTAGGATTATATTGATCAGCTAGATCTCTTCCTTTCCTAACTTGATATATAAATGAACCTCGGGGTTCCGGCAAGTCAGGAGCGAAATGAAAATCCGCATCAGCTGTCCTCCCTGTTTCTTCACTTTTATCACCAAAACAAGCATATTGTAAATACTCGTTATACTCCGAATAAGGTCTTCCCCAAATAGTCGATGGAACTTTAGGATTTATTGTCCCATGCTGATTCAATGATTCAGGATAAAGATCCCATTTATTAATCTCATGTGCATCGACCGTAAATACTTGCGGTTCTATTCTATCGAGCAAAAGCTCGAAGGAAAGAGGATATTCCTGCCTTATACCATGCATATTAAAATGGTTCGTAACTGCTACACTAATCCTGACATCATTATTATTGTTATACACTTTTGCTTTATTAAATACATATTCTATGCAGGGGATATTTGAAACTGCGATCTCATCTACAAAGAAAAAATAATTGTTTGAGTTATTCGCAAAGTTCTCGACCTCTTGTTGAATCTTAAAGTCATGTATCCCTGAGAATATTTGGTTTGCTCTGTCATTTTCTACAGTAAGTTTATCAAACCATACGTCCGCATTACCGGGCCAGTATATGCGGAAATCTATCTCACATGGTTTTGTAACTTTTCCATTCTGGTTATCATCATACACTGACTTCCAGCCTTCATTTAAGCCGGAGGCTTTATCTCCTGAAATTTGTAAATCTACTGATGGATCAAAAGTAAAGTCATATATATCAATATAGCTCCCATCATAATTGTATTCATCAAGTACAGGATCATAATGAGCAAAATTTCTTGCCTTAATTGAAATTTCTTCCATTACATTTCCATCAAAATTTCTTATTTCTATTTTGACTATCTCCATTCCAGGATTATTATCAACAACAGTTGAATCTATTTTCATCATTGGCTTAAGTATCCAGGTCCCGGCATCATCCCACTGCCAGGCAAAAAGATCACTGTGCTGCATATTCTCGTATATATCCCTGCATATATATCCTGCTGATGTAGCGCTCTGACCGGGAGGAGGCGCATTCGTTGCGTGCCTTACTGTACGTCCATTATCCACTTCGTAAAGCCCGGTCATGGTCTTATATACAAATCCTTTATTTACGGTTATCTGGTTATTGCTGCTTGCTATCTCATATTCCACCCTCTGCCCTGAAAGGCACAGATCGGCTATTTTTGCCCTGTTGTATACACCTTTCAAGCCGGCATTATGCACATCACTTATCATATCCTCTACATTTGTTATTTGAGTACCTGTTAGTGTTGCGGCAAAAGTTCCGTAAGGATCACCGGGGAATCCAAAATGATAAACTTGCGTGGAATTGAAATTAAAATCGTTTATCTGGCTGAGGCGGTTTAAAAAGTAAAGCGATGGATCGTTAGGGTCATACCCCTTGTTAAAAATAATGTTGACAAATTCATCCTTAAAGCTGGGTGTATAGCTCTGTACCTGCCCCGGTTTATGAGACAGTGATGTTTGGTTGGATACTTCTTCTTCACCCGTAATGCTGCCCATCACCGCGAAATATATGAACGGCAGAAGTAAAACCAACAAAATTTGAAGTAGTTTTCTCATTTTAGGTAAGTGTTTAGTTTAATGATATATTTTATAAGGAACCTCATTTTCATTACCTTCCCACTCCCCCGGCTTAGGAAGGAGCTTTCACGTTTTACGTTTTACATTCTCACTTTAAAAGTACCATTTTCTTCGTATCTACCCTAACTCCTTCGACTGACAAGCTGTAAAAATACACCCCGCTCGGAAGATTTCCTGCTTCGAACAAATATTCATACTCTCCGGGGGTTAATTTCTCGTTAACAAGCACTGCCATTTCTTTCCCGGCCATATCAAATACAGATAGCTTTATATTCTTTAAACTTTTAACTTTAAACTTTATGCTTGTGCTGGGGTTGAACGGGTTGGGATAGTTCTGGTAAAGCTGAAAATCTGTTGGGATTTCAGTTCCTATCTGCTGTATGCCTGTAAAAATTATTGGTCCGCCGCCGTCTGTGGTATGAATTAATATTTGTTTACCTGCCCAAACATTATTTGTATCACCCTTTATCGTTGCAACGGATATATCGGGTGTTGCCTGCGCATTTTGGAAACCCCATGTCTTACCGCCATCTGTAGATTTTGCTATTCTTAAAGGCTGATTTCCACCTCCCGCGAAACCAATCGAATCAGTGACAAATTTGACATCATATGGAGCGTTTTCACCCTGACAATTGTTCCAGCTAAATCCACCATTTGTTGTATACAATAATCCATTTGTTGTCCCGCCGCGCATCCAGCCGTTCAGCTCATTCAAAAAGAAAAGAGTCGTTACAGACATATTGGATGTATAAAGCAATTGCCAGTTACTCCCCCCGTTTGTTGTTCTGTATAATTTACCATTAGCATCAGCACTTCCCATCCATCCCGTATCTGAGTTTATAAAATGAATTTTATTAGATGTAAATGATGAATTCAACTGTTGTGTCCAGTTTATACCTCCATTAGTTGTCTTAAATAGACCCCCGTCCAATGCATCAGTACTGCTTATCCAGCCTGTATCTTTGTTTATGAAATACATATCGCTTACATTTGCCACAAAGCCAAGAGGGTTGGTTATGTTCCAGTTAATTCCCCCATCTGTGGTTTTTAAAAATATTACTTGTCCAAATCCACCCCCTGCATAACCTATATTTTCATCCAAAAATTGGATCACATTAATATTATTTACATCAAAAAATTGGATATTCCAGCTATCACCTCCGTTTGTAGTGCGAAGTATGTACCCCGTATCATTTGACTGTGGGTTTCCCTGCGTTACTACCCACCCGGTGAGTGTATCTATGAAAAAAATATCATTAACAAAGTCATTCACAGGCAAAGTCTGCTGGTACCAACCGGGAGGATTATCCGATTGGAAGTTAGTGGCAAGAAGCAGTAAGCAAAGTTCGAATAGTAAGATTTTTTTCATATAGTCATTTTGTTGGGAAGCTAAATAAAACTAACAGATTATTATTACATTAGCAATAGTGTTATTACAATCATATTAACATTTTTTATGATTTTTGCAATAGGTTTTCGGACAAATAAAAAAAGCCCGTCTGTAAATATCTACAGACAGGCTTTACCTAAAAAGGAGGAATTCCTTTTTTAAAACAATTACTTTATAAGAACCATTCTTCTGACCTGCGAAAATCCTTCGGATTCGATCTTATAGAAGTACACACCGCTGCCGAGGCTGGCAGCATTCCAGCTCACATTATACCTGCCCGGATTTTGAAGCTCATTTACAAGCGTTGCAGTTTCTCTGCCCAGTACGTCGAATACTTTTATTGTTACAATTCCCTGCTTCGGAATGTCGTACTGTATCTTTGTTACCGGATTGAACGGGTTTGGATAGTTCTGGTAGAGCTCATATTTATCGGGAATGATACTGCTTATAGTCTCCGATCCCGTGATGAGAGTAGAGACTTCATTTGAGAAAGCGGAATTGCCGCCCGTATTGAACGAACAGACCCTGTATGAATATGTTCTGCCGGTTACCAGTCCCGAATCTATATACTCCGTCGTGCCTGCTGCTACAGAATCATAAAATACCCAGCTTGTATCGATATTGTCTTTTCTTTGTATTTTAAAACCTTCAGTGAAATCAGATTTATTATTATCTACCCAGTTGAGTTCTACTTTACCTATTGCCAGTACATCTATAGTCAGATCTGAGGGTGCAGGAGGCGGATATGTAATTTCCTTCCTTAAAATAGTACCATCCAGTCCTGTCACAGTCGCAGCATACGGATCAGGAAATGTTACCGCGTAAAGCGAATTTGTTGTACCGCTGAATTCCTGTATCCAGACAGCGCCGCCATTAGTTGTGCTGATTATCTCACCGCCTTCGCCTACAGCCATCCCAAAATCGGTATCTGCAAAGGAGACATTCCACATATGATTTGTAGTGTTGCTTTTCTGAGTGCTCCAGCTCGTTCCGCCGTTTGTGGTTTTCTTTACGAGCCCGGTATTCCCAACAACCCATCCGGTATTTTCATCGACGAATGATACTCCTCTCAGGGAATTCGTAGTTCCGCTGGTCTGCGCTGCCCAGCTTGATCCGCCGTTAGTTGTTTTTAGTATTGTACCGCTTACCCCTACCGCCCATCCAATATTCGCGTCCACAAAATCGACCCTGAATAATAATCCCCCAACACCGCTTGTTTGCGGTGTCCAGTTCGAACCGCCATTTGTCGTACGGAGAATTGTGCCGTTTGCTCCGACAACTGTCCCGGTATTCATATCTGTGAATGAAACTCCAAAGAGCAGGTCGAATACTCCACTCGATTGCGCAGTCCAATTCACACCCGCGTTCGTAGTGCGAATGATTGTTCCTTCTTCTCCTACTGCAGTCCCTTCACTTACGCTCGTAAAAGAAACTGCGTTAAGCTTGTTGATGGTACCGCTTGTTCTCTGCACCCATGTCTGCCCGGCGTCCGAGGTTGTTAAAACTCTTCCGAATCCGCCGACCGCGACACCATTCCCCCAGTCCATAAACTGGACACCCGCCAGTTCATTCAAAGGTCCTGCGGACCTTACAGTCCAGTTCGTACCGCCATTAGTAGTGCTGAGCATTGTCCCCGCAAATCCAACTGCAACTCCGTGAGTAGCGCTGACAAAATTCACCGCATTTAGAATATTAAAGGTTCCACTGGTCTGGCTTGTCCAGTTTGCGCCGCCATTAGTGGTCTTAATAATTGTGCCTACAGGTCCCACTGCGTAACCCGTCGAAGCATTAATAAACGATACCCCATAATGATCCGACGAGAAAGGAGGGATTTGTGTTGTCCAGTTGGTGCCTCCGTTTGTTGTGCGAAGGATAATTGAATTTGAACCGACTATAGTTGCCGTATTTGCATCAGTCATTGATATCCTATATAATGCGTCAGTTGTACCGCTGTTCAGTATACTCCAGTTAGAGCCGCCGTTTGTGGTTTTTATTATTGTGCCTGTATATCCGACAGCTATGCCCGTATTTACATTTGCGAATTTTACATCGTTTAAAGATTCGCTTGTTCCGCTAGTCTGGCTGACCCAGTTGTTACCGCCATTAGTTGTTCTTAAAATTTCTCCATCTCCACCCACTGCTGTCCCTGTATTTGCATCAATAAATGAAACCCCGAATAAAACAGTGCTAAGACCGCTTGACTGTTCAGTCCAGGACTCACCTCCGTTTGTTGTTTTTATTATCACTCCAAAATTTCCGACAATGTAGCCGGTGTTGGAATTTACGAAGCTGATGCCATACAGGTCATCTGATGTACCACTTTGAATATTCGTCCAGTTAACTCCTCCGTTTGTTGTTCTTACGATCGTGCCGTAGCTGCCAACTGCAATACCTGTATTCGCATCAAGGAATGTATACCCTTGCAGACTGTTACCCTGAGGGAGAGGGTTCTGCCACACCCACTGCGCGTGTGACCTAGAAGAGAACAGGCAGCAACATATTAGCAAAAACAACATTGGAAAAAACTTTAAAATACTTTTCATCTTCGTTCGAATTTATTTTTTGTGATTTTCCGAGTATGACCGGCTTCCTTATAAAAAATTATAATCCCCGCCTTATTAAAAAGGTTCTATAAATCATTACTCTATTGTAAAATGTATAAAAACAGCTTATATTACTAAATTAAAGATAGTGTATTTCTTGTATAAAATTATGCTAAATGCTTAATTCCGGCAAAAATTTAAACATTTTAAATCTTGAGTCTTCCAGATCGGGTGAGATCAAACCGGTTACATTAAAATATCTATATGAATTTGCCGCAATTCCTCTAACGATTAGGAAGGAATACCTGAAAAAATTATTAACCTGCCGGACTACAGGGAAGCAAAGAAAAAACGCTCACCTTCAGAAGAATGTACGCTTACTTGAGATTATTTACACTCACATCGCAGAAAATAAAATGTTAGAGTGGGATGAAAACAAGATATGCACAAACCTGGACGTTTCCCGGAATATGCTTTACTGTCATAAATCCTGGCTGCTTAAGGGACTGAGAGCATACTATTTTAAGTGGGATACCCGCAAAGAGCAAGCACCTCGCTGCATAACTTCGGATTTTGCAAAAGCTGAGAAACAAATGGAGATAGGAATGCGCAGGGAAGCAAAGTATGTTTTCCTTAGCATCACAAACACTCTGAAGAAAATTAAAGCGAAAAGCAGAGAAGAAAATTTTTTAATGTTTAACAGTCTAAAGTATTTATGCGATTATTATAAATCAAGCCGTAACTACAGGAAATTTTTAGAGATCTATAAGGAAATTGAAGCTTTAAGCAGAAAGCTTACTAAAAAGTACCCGGATAAATATTCTCACATAATGATGACACTTTATCTCTGCCGAGCCTACAGGACAAATTTTTACGGTAAAAAGACACAAGCGGCACTTGCATCAATTGAATGTTTGAAAGCTGCATATAAAGAAGCCGTGAAAACGAATGAAACTAAAGAAACTGCACAAATTTTATGTAACCTTTCCGGACTTTTGACTGCAATGAACAACAGAGACGCATGCATAAAATATATTGATAAAGGATTACACCTGACAAAGAAACACAATATGAAGTTAGAAGAAGTTTTTTTTGAAACTTTGATGGATCTGATAAATATTTCTACCGGAAAAGTAAATTACAATGACCTCTTAAATAAAATCATATCCAGACATAAATTCATAAAAAGCCTTCAATCGCCATCCTACTTCTGGTACCAGAGAGTAATGTTCACGCTTGCTTCTCTTTCCACACAGATGGGCTCTTCCTTAACTACGGGATTACTTTATGAGTTTACATCCAGAGAGATAATATATGACGGATATGACAGTTCATTGAGGATCCTATACTTCATGAAATTCGATCATTACCTGGAAAAAATAAAAGAATTGAAACTTCAAAAGGACCCTCTTACAGGAAACGATTTAATTGTATGTAAAAAGTCCTATGATAGTTTCCTGTTAAAACAGGAAACCGCTATTTTTGAGCTCGTGATAAATGCCAGGAAGATACGCGACGCGCCATTCAGAAGAGAGCTTTATCTGTATATGCTCATTACCGATTTCTGGAAAGGGCAAAACTGCAGCTATGAGTACTCCCGGCATATTATGCGGCACATCGATTGGATAAATAAAACCTCACCTCAGCTTAAAGAGGTGAACAAAGAAATTCTCGATCTTTGCTTCCTGGGCATTTCATTGATCTACGATTCAAGATATCTTTCCGGGAAGTCGTTATTAAACAAATATGAAATGAAGATCTACCAAATCATTGAATTCATCCTGACACTTCCTCCCTCGAAGACTCTGGCGTTTTATTACCCCTTATCATTTATTGCGGAAAATAGCGGCAGTAAAGTGATTAAGGATATAGTTACAAAGGCATATTTCAAACTTGAAGATAAACACCCCCGGATATTCGAACAAGAAAAGAAAAATATCAAGTCACGCGCCATTCAGGAGCAGCCTGAATACTGGTTGGAAGGTGAAGCCGCATAAATTCCTCTCCCCTGTTTGCATTTTAATTCCAGTGCCTGTAGCTGAAGGTGAACATAAATGGAGTTTGCGTGAGCAATCATTATACAGAAACATTCCGCTTGATTTTTACATATTTATTCCTGACATTTAAATCTGCTCCCTATCATTTGTTGTTTAATTTTTAATATTTACAGAAATGAGATTTTTACTACAAATTATAATATCCCTTTTATCCTCCTTACCACTCTCGGCTCAGGGACCACAATGGATAGTGTATAATACAGGTAATTCGGGGCTGCCGAGCAATGGAGTAAATGATATTGCAATAGATACTAATAATGTGAAATGGGTTGGAACAGGTGACAAAGGGCTTGCAAAATTTGATGGAATTAATTGGGTGATATACGACACTAACAACTCAGGTATTCATTCTAATATCATTTTTTCTGTAAAAATTGATAAGTCAAATAATGTATGGGTGGGATCTCATTCTGGTTTACCCGGCGGCATAAGCAAATTTAACGGTACAAACTGGATAAACTATAATCCTCAAAATTCCGAAATACCATCAGCGTTAGTTCTCGATATGGATTTTGATATTAAGGGAAACTTATGGGTTGCCACACCACAGGGATTAGGTAAATTTGATGGAGCAGATTGGATTGTTTACAGAGATACTAATTCTGGATTGCCAAGTAATTTTATAACATCTGTTGAATTAAGTGACACAATAGTTTGGATAGGAACTCAAAGTAATGGTGTCGCGAAATTTGATGGTATAAATTGGACTGTCTATGATACTCAAAATTCTGAACTTCCTTCTAATGCAATTGGGATTGGATGTATTTCAATAGATTCGAGCAATATCAAATGGATAGGAACATTCGGCGGCGGCTTGGCTAAATTTGATGATGTAAACTGGACAATATATGATCCCAATAATTCAGGATTGCCGTATTGGTATATTTTAAGTGTTTATGCTGAACAAAGCGATAAGATATGGATTGGAGTAGAAAATAGAGGTTTAACACTATTTAAAAATACAAGTTGGACAACGTTTAATACAACAAATTCACCACTTCCAAGTAATAACGTACGAGATTTAATATGTGATAAATATGGAAACCTTTGGATTTCGTCAATAGGAGTTGCTATTTATAATGCTGTTGGTATCGTTAGTATTAATAATAACAATCAAAATATAGTTTCTAACTATTTTCTATATCAAAACTTCCCTAACCCTTTTAATTCATCCACTGTCGTAAAATATGATGTAAAATTCAGAAGTAACATAAAAATAACTTTATATGATATAACAGGTAAAATTATTTCAGAACTCGTTAATGAAGAACATATGCCGGGGCAATATCGGTTTTCTCTGGATGGAAATAATCTATCTTCGGGAATCTACCTCTATAGTTTGTATTCAGATAATTTTTTAGTAAACACAAAAAAGTTTTTGTTAATTAAATAAATAAGAAATGAGGAAATTATTTACTTTATTTATTTTGTTACTGACAGTTTCTAAAGTTTTTGGTGAAGCAGATCTATTTATCAATCGTTTTAATGTTGCTCCCATCTGGATTGAGTTTAAAACGGTTTCAATCCCTTTTGAAGGTTTAAATAGCATTAACAACAGTAATTATATCTATAATCGCTTTCAGCAGGTTCAAGCAGGTAACTTTCACAGGAGATTTTTTAGTTCAGGTTATAAAAGCTTGCGAAGATCAAACGAGAAGAAGAACGATTCGATAGCAGGGTGCGAGAGAATCTTTCTTTAATGAGAACCCTTTCAAAAGAGGAAAAGGAGCAAAGACATATTGAAACCATTATGATAATGGCTTCGATCGATAATAATGGCTCAATGGATGATAATTCTACAAATATACTGCCTGAAAGTTACTCATTGTCTCAAAATTACCCGAATCCCTTTAATCCAACAACGAATATAGCTTTCACCATCCCAAAAGATATGATAGTAAAGATAAAGATTTATGACATTGCAGGCAGAGAGGTTTCAACGCTGGTAAATGAATTGAAAACAGCCGGAAATCACTCAGTAGCATTTAACGGATTTAACCTATCAAGTGGTGTTTATTTTTATAAGATCGAAGCAGGCAGATTTGTAGAGACCAAGCGTATGGTGCTAGTGAAGTAAAATTGATATATTTCAATAATTTCTCATTTCATACCTCAATTAGTTCCTTAACGGAACGATCATTAAGCACTCACGTAAGTCTATTGTTTAAAGTTTAAAGTTTAAAGCTCCTCGAATGATCCGGGGAGCTTTTTTTTTTGAAACTTTAGTAAATTAACCTCGTATTAATTCCCAGAGAAAAGGCTCCAACCATACTTCTCATACGTACGTTCGTGCGTATAAAATTCAATTAATTTACATAAAAATAAATAATTAACCCGATGAAAAAACTTTTCAAGATCGGGGGTTATGTCATTGCCGCGCTTTTTATAGTGGTGGTTGGAGCCGTAGCTTACATAATGACACAATTCCCCAAAGAGACAGAAGTAACGGAGCTCAAGATAGTTCCAACCGAAGAAATGGTAGAACGCGGTAAATACCTCGCGAACACTACATTTGGATGCATAGACTGTCATTCAGCCCGTGACATAGAAAAATTTAATATGCCACTGGTGCCCGGTACGGAAGGAATGGGCGGGATGGATATTGGGGAAGGCGCAGGTTACATTCCCGCAAAGAATATTACGCCTGATATTGAAACCGGTATAGGAGGATGGACTGACGGAGAACTATTCCGGGCAATCACGACCGGTATTAGTAAAGACGGTTCACACCTTGCTCCTAATATGCCTTATATGATGTTCGGCAAAGCGGACAGTACTGACATTATTGCGATCATAGCATACCTGAGAACTTTAAAACCCATTCATAATAAGATCCCTGAACGTGAAGTTGACTTCCCATTAAGCTTAATCTTCCGGACGTTACCCGGAGATGCGGATCTAAAGCCTTTAGATAAAAACAACAAGCTTGCTGTTGGAGAGTATATGTCACAGTCCTGCTTCGCGTGCCATACTCCAAGAGAAGGCGCTGAATTCAAGATGGATGAGCTTATGTCGGGAGGATCAGAATTTCACATGCCTGACGGCAGCACAGTTCGTTCCGCGAATATAACATCTGATAATGAAACCGGAATAGGTACTTGGTCAAAAGAGATGTTCATAAAACGATTTAAAGATGCTGCAGACCCAAAAAACCATACCCCGGTAAAGGCGGGTGAATTTAACAGCCCGATGCCGTGGACATTTTTCGGGAATCTCACCAAGGAAGACCTGGGCGCAATATATGATTACCTCAGGACGATACCTCCTAATAAGAAAAAGGTGGAGAAGTTCACTCCGAGCACAATGCCGCCAACTACAAGAAAGTAGTTATGTGAATTCCTTTTTGAGGAATGCAAATAGGGATGAACCAACAATTGTGTTTTCATTCCAAACGAAGCGGAGCCGCAGCATTAACTGAAGTACAATGCGGTTCCGTTTTTTATTTTGTGGCTGTAATGTCATTTAAAGTAACGGTAATATTCCGTATTTTAACAGATATTTTACTCATAAATACGAATATATGTCAAAAATTGCATTTGTATTTCCGGGACAGGGCTCTCAACAGGTTGGAATGGGAAAAGACCTATATGATAATAGCGACCTGGCACGTGAACTGTACTTAAAAGCAGACGAAGTGAGCGGCCTGCCTATCAGTGAGATTTCCTTTAACGGACCATCCGAAATATTAGTAGAAACTCAATACACACAACCTGCTTTATATGTCCACTCCTATATCCTGACACGTTTAATAGGTGACAAAATAAAAGCTGATTATGCGGCGGGACATTCCCTAGGAGAATATACTGCATATGCTTACGGTGAGGCATTTGATTTCGAAACCGGTGTTAAACTGGTTA
>JAEYVS010000179.1 GCA_023429265.1 Bacteroidota bacterium
ACAGCGTGTGAGGAATTAATTGCCGCTACACCGTTAAGCTGGACACCAATGTCGCTTGTTTTAGGTGACCAGGAAATTCCGGCATTAGTCGATTTAATAAGGATACCATTACTTCCAACTATGTATCCTGTATTTCCGGCAAAATCCATATCCCAGTAGTCTTCGAATTTATACGGACTTGGAGCATCGAACCAGTCAGCACCGCCATTGGTGGTACGCTGTATTCTGCCGCCTGAACCGCAGGTTAATCCGTTATTTGCATCAAAGAAGTGGCAATCGAACAGATCCCACCAGGTTGGTCCGAATTGTCTTACCCAGCTCTGGCCGCCGTCAGTTGTTTTTATTATCGTTCCGTATTGTCCGGCTGCATAACCGGTATTTTCATTCACAAAAGAAATTCCGTAAAGAGTGTTGTTCGTAGCAGATTGATTTACATCCATCCAGGATTCTCCACCATCAGTAGATTTGCATACTTTCCCCCACAATCCCGAAACATATACCACATTCGCGGATGCGTAGCAAAGGTCTAATAAATAGTAATCAAAATTGAAATTTGTAGCATACCAGGATGCGCCGGCATTCGTTGTACGCATTACTTTACCTGCTTCTCCTACAAGTAAGCCGTTATTGGCATCGTAATAATCAACATTATATAAAACTTTTAGTGTATTGCTTGGGATGACGAACCAGGAAGACTGAGCCTGGACAGTGGAATAGGAGATAAATAAGGATAAAATTATTAGTAAAGTTTTCCTCATAGCCGTATGCTTTTGATTTATCTGATAATATACACGCAAAATCCTTTTCAAACAAGACCTGTATAATACTTTTAGATAAGTCTGTATTTAACAAGAAAATAAAACATAATTTCACGAGTACACTTCTTAAAAACAGAGCTAATCTGCTACAAAGGAAGCAGTATAGCTACTTTATAAAAATAATACAACTGTAGATAAATTGCAATAAGGTGTAGAAATATTATTTCAGGCGGGAAACGTAAAATTCATTAAACTGTGTTTGTATCTGATCACGGATTTCCCGGTAAACATCCAATATCTCCTCCTGCGAGCCTTTAGCAAGGTAAGGATCTTCAAATCCCATATGAAGCCTATTCTTTACTTCACCGGTAAAGACAGGGCAGGTTTCATTTGCGTGATCACAGACTGTTATAACATAGTCAAAGGGAATTTCGAGATATTTACTGACATTATCAGGTTGAAGATTGCTGATATCTATTCCTAATTCATCCATTACAATAATTGAATTTGGATTTACTTTTTCAGCCGGTTCCACCCCCGCTGAATATACCTCGAGACTTTCATTAAACGAACGTAAAAATCCCTCAGCCATCTGACTCCTGCAGGAATTTCCCGTGCATAGTATTAGTATTTTCAAAGTGATTGAACGTTAATAATTTATAATTGAAATTCGCGGTTATGTTTATGACATTATCTCAGCAGCTGCTTCTTCACCTGAATTAATTGCTCCCTCCATAAATCCCTGCCAGTCTGCCAGGTGTTCACCCGCGAAGTACACATTCACAAACTTCTCTTTGAGAATGGGCATTATTGTGAACCATTGACCTTTGCCGTACAATGCGTACGCTCCGGCGGAATAAGGGTCTTCACCCCAGTAATAATTCAGGTTTTTCATCGCATATCCTGAAACGTCTCCAAAGGCAAGTTTAAGATTCTCGACGGCAAGTTTTTCCTTATGATGCTTGGAATGCTTCGCCATAATATCGGCTTTATCCCCGGTATTATATGAGATGAGAACTCCCTCAGGTCCGGGCTGATTCTTAGTAGCGTGATAATAGTAATGAGCGTGAGTATCAGTTATCATATCAAATGCCTCGTCATTCCAGAATCGGCTGCTGTATAATGTTGCATTTTTATTGATCCTTGCGTATTGCAGCGCGTTTAGTGCATCAGTCTTTTCATTGGGTAGTCCCGGAGTCCATTTGATTTTCATTACCGAAAGTGTCGGAGTTGTACATATCAAGTAGTCACCTTCGAAGCTCTTACCATTTTTACAGTTAACCTTTACGCCGCCGGATGTCTGTGAGACTTCCTCTACAGCGTGGTCCAGCAGGATATTCTCGCTGCCAATACGTTTCGCGAGCTCATCCGCGAATCTTCCATTACCGCCTGCGATCTTCAGGTCCATCTCGTTGTACTCACTGGATTCCGCGTACTCCGCCAGAGCTGCGTATGCTGACACACTCCTGATGGTTTCTCCAAAGTCCGTACTGTCGAGGTATTCACGGATATCGAGGTCCCTGGGTTGTATTCCATTATTTACCAGGAATCTCCACCAGTCCATATTATCAAGCTTTATCTTATCTTGCTCCGTGAGATTGGGATAATTTCTTATAATATCATCAAATTTTTGATTCCATTCGGTTGAGTAATCCCATTGTCCTTTTGGGTAATATTTATTGTCATATATCATATGAGACTGGAACCTGTTATCTTTCAATTCAAGCCCGAATTCCTCACACATCCCGATCAATCTCTCGTGAGAAGATCCTACCCATTCAGCTCCGAGTTCTATCACCAAATCATCCGATATTTTGTGTGAGAATACTCTTCCGCTAATCCTGTTCCGGGCTTCGAGTATGGTTACATCATACCCGTTCTGTTTCAGCATATGTGCCGCAGAGAGACCCGCGAAGCCAGCTCCTATGATAATTACTTTCTTTTTTTGTAAAAAAGTCAGCGGCTTCATATTTGAAGCAACTACAGTTCCGGCAAGTATGGTACCGGATTGTTTAATAAATTGACGTCTTGTTGACATATAGTTAGTTGTTAGTTGAATGGTAAATTATGAAAATGCAATATTAAATACAATTTTTATTTATTTGGGAATGTTTAAGTTCTTTTTGGACTTATTACTGTTAAAACATAAATATCAGTCTTGCCAAATATCATCTCTGTTTCAAATATCGATCTCCCGTACCAGGTAAATCAGTCAGACCTTAAGGAATATGCCGGTAATTTATTTGCAGGGGCATTTCCTGATGTGGAAAGGCTTCTTCCTGCCTTTGAAAACACGCTCATTAAAAGCAGAAATTTCT
>JAEYVS010000051.1 GCA_023429265.1 Bacteroidota bacterium
TAGATTCGACTAATATCGCCATAATGAAGGCTAAGGAATTCGGTCATAGTATTGCGGGAAGCGTAGCGGCTTCCGATGCGTTCTTTCCATTTGCTGACGGACTTGAGGCTCTTGCCGATGCAGGCGCAGCTGCCGTCATACAGCCGGGCGGTTCTGTCAAGGATGATGAAGTGATCAAAGCCGCAAATGATAAAGGCATAACGATGGTGTTTACGGGTGTCAGGCATTTCAAGCATTAAATTTTTAACCACAAAGACACGAAGAACACGAAGTTTCACTAAGAAAATATGCTTTCGGAAAAAGAAGAACAAATAGCAACGAAGATTGTAGATGCAGCTTTTACAGTCCATAAGAAGTTAGGACCAGGATTACTAGAATCAATTTATGAGGTATGCTTTTGTCACGAGTTGTCAAAAAGAAATTTGAAGTTTGAGAAACAGAGTGTTTTACCGGTGAATTATGATGGGATAATTTTTGAAGAAGGGTTGAGACTTGACGTTTTAGTTGAAGGTTTGATTATTTGCGAAATAAAATCCGTTATTGAACATAATCCATTATTTGAAGCGCAGTTGCTGACTTATTTAAAGTTATCAAATAAAAGATTAGGTTTTTTAATTAATTTCAATGTTCCATTAATAAAAAAAGGTATTAAAAGAATTATAAACTAAGACTTTGTGAAACTTTGTGTCCTTAGAGCCTTAGTGGTTAAATAATAATTGATAAAAGTTTAAATAAAAACAGGAATGGCATTATTCGGGATGTTCTCAAACGACATAGCTATCGATCTTGGTACAGCTAATACACTTATCTATATGAAAGGTAAGGGTATCGTGCTGGATGAACCTTCGATAGTTACGTTCGATGTTGGTACAAGAAAGATCGTGGCGATTGGCGACGAGTCAAAGCAAATGATGGGACGTGTTCATAAGGAACTCAACACCATCCGCCCGATGAAAGACGGCGTGATAGCAGATTTTGAAATTGCCGAAGGAATGCTCAGGCTATTCATCAAGCAGATCAGTTCAAACTGGATGCCTGCAAGACGGATTGTAGTCTGCGTACCGAGCGGTATTACTGAAGTAGAAAAACGCGCTGTCCGTGACACAGCAGAGCACGCCGGCGCAAAGGAAGTTTATCTCATATCCGAGCCGATGGCGGCAGCAATAGGTATCGGACTGGATGTATTCGCCCCATATGGTAATATGATAGTAGATATCGGCGGCGGCACAACTGAAATCGCGGTCATCGCATTATCCGGAATTACAAACGGTGTTTCCATCCGTGTCGCAGGAGACGAATTAACTGAATCAGTAGTTAGATATTTCCGCGCCAATCACAATATTCTGATCGGAGAAAGAACTGCAGAAGAAATAAAGTGCCAGGTAGGTTCAGTGATGCCTCTGCAGGAGGAAGTGATCATCGAAGTCAAAGGCCGCGACCTTGTAGCCGGCGTCCCAAAAGTAACCGAAGTCAGCTCCATAGAAATCAGAGAAGCTCTTAATGCTCCCGTGACCCAGATGGTCGAGGCAATTAAAGTGGCAATGGAGAAAACTGCTCCCGAATTAGCCGCGGACATACTGGATAGGGGAATATTCCTTACGGGGGGTGGTGCGCTGCTGAAAGGTCTGGATGAGAGGATACGGACGGAGACCGGTGTGCCGGTACACGTTGCAGAGGATCCTCTGACGGCGGTGGCGAGGGGAACCGGTAAGGTGCTGGAAGATCTGGATAAGTACAGGAAGGTGATGCTGAAGAGGTGAGTTTGAGTTTGTAGAGTTGATAGAGTTTGTAGAGTTGATAGAGTATATGGAGTTTATAGAATTTGTAGAGTTTGTGGAGTTTAGAGTTCATAATGGAATAAGGTAGCAAGCCGAAATTTTTATGAGAAAAGTTGGTGAATTAGTCATATCGATAAAAGAGTACCTTATACTGACACTTCTGGTAGTGATATCCCTTATATTTTTATTTTCAAATGATAATACACAGATCCGTTTTTTCAGGGCTGTGGCGATCGGGTTTTTCGGGACTATCCAGAGCGGGGTCTCGGCAATTCCGAATGTATTTGAGCTGGAGAGCGAGAACCAATTCCTCCGTGAGAAAAACATCAAGCTGGCTAATGAGGTGGCGACATTAAAAGAAGCCCGGCTGGAGAATATCAGGCTTACCAAGCTGCTTGAACTGAAGGAGCTGACCGGCGCTGACGTGGTGAGCGCGAGTATTGTGAATAAGAGTGTAGTAAAAAGACGGAATACCATTACGCTGAACGTGGGAGAGAATGACGGAGTGAAGCTGAATATGCCTGTGATCACGGATGACGGGTTGGTAGGGAAGATCGTAGCGACAAGCGACGGGTATTCCATCGCGCAGATATTATATAATAATGACCTTAGAGTGACTATAAAGGCTCAGCGCAGCCGGGTGGATGGGATATTGACTTATGACGGAGTGGAAAACCTGATAGTGACAAATGTCCCTAAGAGCGCGGACGTAAACGCGGGTGACCTGATAGTGACCTCTGAATACAGCAATACATTCCCGGCGGGGATACCGGTGGGCATAGTAAGAGAAGCAGGAAATCTGGATAATCTTTTTAAGAAATTATTGATATCCCCTTCGGTAGATTTTGCAATACTGGAAGAGGTTTTCGTGCTGAAATATCTTCCAAATGAGGAAAGACAGAACCTGGAAGAGCTTTACAATAAACAAGAAACTCCATAAGCCTGATAACTGTTTGATAGTATCATACATAAAATACATCGTCATCCTTGTTCTTTTGATTTTCATACAGGACCAGCTTATATGGCTAATGTCCATATCGAAGTACCAGATAACTCCGGATATCGTCATAATAATGATAGCATTCATCGCGGTGAAGGAGGGGCAGATATTTGGTACGGTGACGGGGTTTGTTGCCGGGATGCTGCTGGACATAATGGGAGGGTCATTTCTTGGATTGTCGGCACTGTCATATTCGATAGCGGGATTTGCAGGGGGGTATTTTAGTAATAAGGAGAATGATAAATTCCTGGTAAAGTTTAATTTTTTGATAGTTGTGTTTGTGTGCGCTTTCGTGAGTAACATGATATACTTTAACATTTTTCTGCAAGGAGCGTTTTTATCGTTTTTTGATATTCTGCTGAAGTATGTGCTGCCATCGACTACGTATACTACGATAATAAGTGTGGTTTATGCGATAATTCCCCGAAGGGGAGAGAAGAAGGTTTATTGAGAGTTAAAAGTTTATAGTTTATAGTTGAAAATATATTGAGTGATTAAGATTTCAGAAATTGATGTTAAATAATTAGTTAATATTATTTTTAGAGGGATTACAACCCCTCTACCACTGTAACCGCTCGTAACTCGCGGACAGTGGTTTCTCCCCTTTGTTCAAAGGGGAGACTGAAAGAGTATTTGAAATAAGGTTTTTAGTAAAATGCGAAGTAAAAGGGAGGATATTTTACCCTATCCTCCCCCTGTAGTCTCCCTCCTAAGGGGGACGGGGATGATGGATTCTCCAAATATTATTTGGTATTTTGAAAAATTGAATTTTTGATGTAAGAGCAATATGAATGAAGCAGGAAGGAAATATATTTTTTACGGGATAACCCTGGTGATAGGGCTGGTGCTGGTATTCAGGCTGGTGCAGCTTCAGCTTTTTAATCAGAGTGTGTACGGTAAGGAGTCGATGTCGAATTCGACAAAGACGATAACGGTTGTGCCTCCAAGAGGATTGATGTTTGACCGAAACGGTAAGGTTGTTGTTGATAACCGACCTTCATACAGCGTGATGATAACGAAATCCCAATTTGATACTAACCAGATAAGTGAGGTTGCGGGATTTTTGCAGATGGAAGCGCAGGAAATCAGGGACATTCTGAAAGAGGTAAAGGGAACGAACAGATTTAATCCCACGAGGATAAAGAGGGACGTAGAGTTTCCCGTCATCTCTTACATATCGGAAAATGAAAACAGGCTTATAGGTGTTGATTACCAGGTGGAGGCAGAGCGATTTTACCCAAATGATTTCAGCGCATCGCACGTATTTGGCTATACCAAGGAGATATCCGAAAAGCAATTAAAGAACCAGGTCGGGGATTATTACAAGCAAGGTGACATTATCGGGATAAAGGGAATCGAGAAAGTTTATGAAACATACCTGAGAGGTGAAAAAGGCTACAACTTCATAGCAGTAGATGTTAAAGGAAAAGAGATGGGGAGCGTTAATGACGGGCGGGATGACATTGCACCGGTGAGCGGTTCCGATCTGCATCTGAGCTTAGACAGCAAACTTCAGGCATATGCCGAAGAGCTGATGAAGAATTATAAAGGGGCTATCATTGCGATGGATCCGAGGAACGGGGAGATACTATGCATGGTTTCAAAACCGGATTTCGATCTTGGGATATTTTCGGGTCCTACAGATAAGAAAGTGTTGAGCGATCTAACAACAGACCCGGGAAAGCCATTGTTTAACAGAGCTACCATGACAAATTATCCACCGGGATCGACGTGGAAGATGATGATGGGGCTTGCGGGAATGGGTTCAGGTGAGATAACACCCACCTCAACAATAGTGTGCGGAGGTTCATTTACATACGGTAATAAGACATTCGGCGACCACGGCTCATATGGAGCGATCAACATAGTAAAGGCACTGGAGAAATCGTCAAACGTATTCTTTTATAAGCTTGTATTACAGTTAGGCCTGGACAATTACCATAAGTATGGGACCATACTTGGTTTTGGGCAGAAGACAGGTATCGATATTTCGGATGAACTTCCAGGAAGACTTCCATCAGAGGATTATTATAATAAAGTATATGGCGCAGGTAAGTGGACAAAGGGCTACATAGTAAGCTTAGGGATTGGTCAAGGCGAGCTAGGAGTAACTCCTATCCAAATGGTAGCACATACATCATCGATAGCAATGAACGGATTGTACTGGCAGCCGCATTTCGTTAGAAAGATCGTAAATTCGACCACGGGTGAAGACGAGACTCCGCAATTCAACAGCAGACAGATCGACCTTCCATTGGAATATTTTGAGGCAGTAAAGAAAGGGATGTACCTGGTAGTGAACGGGACGGGTACCGCCACAAACATAAAGAATAAAGATTATCTATTAGCCGGAAAGACCGGTACAGCGCAGAACCCCCACGGGAATAATCACTCGTGGTTTGTAGGGTTTGCACCTTTTGATGATCCACAGATAGCAATAGTAGTGATGGGTGAAGGGGCAGGATGGGGAGCATCTTTTGGCGCGCCGGTAGGTGGCGCATTGATGGTGAGATACCTAAGCGGACATTCAATGGATGTATTCGATCCTGATTCCGGAAATTTAATGCAGGTCAGGGATTAGATGAAAGAATTCTTCAAACGGTTTGACATACTGCTTTTACTAACCACTGTCGCAATAGTAACCATAGGCATTTTTGCAATTTACAGCGCGACATTTACCACTGAAGATGGCGGTTCGGATCTTTATTCTAAACAGCTTATATTTGCGATAGTAGGTTTTGTGCTTATGATCGTGATAAATTACATTCCTCCAAAGTATTTAAGCAATACATCGTACATTATATATGCCCTGGCGATAATATTATTGATAGCAGTTTTATTTTTCGGGAAAAAGATATCCGGACAGAGGAGCTGGTTTGCCATAGGGACATTTGGTATCCAGCCGTCGGAATTCGCGAAGCTCGCGACCATAATGGCACTGGGCAGATTTTTCGCGGCTGAGGATAAAGAGCGGGACATCAGGAATCCCAAAACATTTTTAATTGCGGCAGCCATAGTTTTGCTGCCTGTCGTTCTCATTATGCGGCAGCCTGATATGGGAACAGTCCTGGTGTTTATTGCAATGATCATTCCAATATTTTTCTGGGCGGGACTTTCTACTTTTGTAATATTTGCCATAGTATCACCTGTAATTGTAGCATTATGTTCATTTTTTGGGGTGTATTACATGATCGGGGCATTGGCATTGGTGGCAGTGGTTTTGTATGTGTGGTTCCGGCAAAGGTGGATATTGGGATTGGTCATACTTACGGTGAATTTGATAGCGGGATTATCGGTGGATTATGTTTACGATAAGCTCCAGCCATACCAGCAGAGACGGATAATGGCCGTATTCGACCCTACGACCGATCCATTAGGGAGCGGCTACAACGTAATCCAATCCAAAGTAGCTATAGGGTCGGGAGGCTTTACGGGTAAAGGCTACCTGGAGGGAACTCAGACCCAGCTTAAGTTTATCCCCGAACAATGGACGGATTTCATATTCTGCATGGTAGGGGAAGAATTTGGCTTTATCGGAGCGATTGTCTTACTCATTTTGTATTTTATTATTATCTTTCAGCTTATAAACAGCGCATACTTTGCGAAGAATAAATTTTTGAGTATATGCTGCATAGGGTTTGCTACGGTGTTCTTATTCCATTTATTTGTGAACATAGGAATGACTATGGGTATTATGCCTGTAATCGGTATTCCTCTTCCATTGGTCAGCTATGGTGTATCGTCATTATTGTCATTTATGCTGATGTTGGGTATAGGGATGAATGCATACAGAAACAGGAAGTTGTATATGTAGTTAGGTGAGAGGTGAAACGGCAAAGGTGAGAGGTGAGAGGGAATTAATCCTCCCCCTGTAGTCCCCTCCGAAGGGGACGTTGAGTTTCAGAAGTTTATAGATGTTGATAGCAAGTAAAATAGATTTATTAATTTAATACAATTATTTAATGATCCTTTCTGATAAGAGAATCCTCGAGGAAATCAAACAAAAGAATATCGTAATAAAGCCATTTCGTCCTGAATGCCTGGGTACTAATAGTTATGACGTGCATTTAGGGGAGTGGCTTTCTGTTTATGTGGACGATATTTTAGACGCAAAAGCTCATAATAAGATAATGCACATGAAAATCCCGAAAGAAGGTACAGTGCTTTTACCATCGAGATTGTATCTCGGGGTGACAGAGGAATACACCGAGACGATGACGGCGGTTCCTTTCCTGGAAGGTAAGTCGAGTGTGGGCAGGCTGGGCATAGACATTCACGCTACAGCAGGAAAGGGTGACGTGGGTTTTAAGAATAACTGGACGCTGGAGATATCGGTGAGGCAGCCGGTGAGAGTTTATAAGGGTATGCCCATTGGTCAGTTGATCTATTTTGCAGTAGAGGGTGATATAGAGACGACATATGACCAGAAGAAGTCGGCAAAGTATAATAAGAGGACAGTGAAGCCGGTTGAGTCTATGATGTGGAAGAATAAGTTTTAAAAAGTGAGAGGTGAAAGGTGAGAGGTGAAAAGTCAGGGGTACGAGGATTTTATCCCTCTCCCTGTAGTCCCCCTCCAAAGGGGGAGGATGAGCTATAGAAAAGGGAAGTTTATAGAGTTCATAACGTTTAAAAGAAGATTTTAAAACTTAATACAATAAATATTGAGCTATCTTAAAAAACTGGAGAAGATCGTAAAGAAGAACACTTCTAACATTATTATAGGTCTTGATACTGATATGGATAAGATCCCGGCATTTTTCAGGGAGGATTCAAACCCGATGCTGGAATTTAATAAGCGGATCGTGGCGGCGACGAAGAATGACGTTGCAGGGTACAAGCTGAATATGGCTTTTTATGAGGCAGCCGGCGGCATAGGTCTTACAGCAATGCGTGAGACGGTGAAATACATTCCTAAGGATATGATCACCATCTGCGACGCGAAAAGAGGAGACATCGAGAATACAGATGAGCTATATGCTCAGGCATATCTGGATGAGTACGAGTTCGATGCTATAACATTCAGTCCGTACCTGGGGAGCGATTCGATAAAGCCTTTTCTCAAGCGGAAAGATAAGATGGTATATGTATTAGCGCTAACCTCCAATCCAGGGGGGAAGGACATCCAGATGCTGAAAGCGGGTACAAAGT
>JAEYVS010000061.1 GCA_023429265.1 Bacteroidota bacterium
ATACTGCTCGCGGTATTGCATCATCAGTTCCTGAAATTTCATTCCAAGGCCAAGCGGACTGAACATTATCTTCTTAGTCCAGAAAGAACTAAGATTGGAGTAATCAGCTACCGTCAGCCCGAAGTCTTTTAATACATCCTGTGCATCCCTGCCTTTTTGACCGAGAATATCCATTGCCACTATGGCTTCCACATACTTCTCGAATGGATAAGTATCCTCGGTGATCTCGTTCGGAAGATTCCCCGAAGCGGTTTTGTTAAAGTGTTTCGCATAACGTAATGAAAGTGTATACGTCCTGTCATTGCTCATCCTCGTCAGCCACTCATTATTTATCCTGTCCCATTTAGGCATATCCATTCCAAGGTCCTTCACCAGCTCTTCCACCTTTACGCCGGATGCCAGCCTGGCGTTGGCTTTTGCCCAGTCTTCGAATTCCATTCCTTCAACGGATGAAAGAACATCTTTTCCGTTACTAAAGACCTTATGGATTCCACCAAAAATTGATTGTAATATTCCCATTTTTATTTGATTTAAATTAGATCGCGCGGACTTACAGGCGCGTGGTCTTTTTCTCTGTTTGGATTATCCAATGCGCACCCCCGAATATTGATCACTGCTATTCGAATACGAAGATGACACCGGCTTATTTTTCCTGAATGCTGAGATCACTATCCAGATACCTATCGGTACCAGAGCAAGCCCGACAATTACCAGTGCAATCCCTATTGCCCATTTTTCAAAAAACGAATTAAGGAATGCATCTTCCGGATCGGTTGAATTATAATACAATTCCACCTTTTCTCCAATTTCATATGCCGGGGGATCGCTCGCGTGCCCCGAGTTATAGGTATGGGTGATACCATTTTGGTCTTCAAAACTCACTATGGGAGAATACACATAACCGCTATTTTCCGGGTCCGTGCTTCTTTCCATTTCCACTACAGTCCCGGTTGTAATAACGTAGTTTTCGAGATTATTGATCCTGTTCGAGAACCACAATACACTCCAGATAAACATACCGATTCCAACTAAAAGAAAAAACCCTCCCAGTAACCCTCTGCCCACCCGTGCGGCTCCGTCAGCCACTCTGCCGGCGCTATCCGCTGCTCTGCTTACGGTGTCAAATGTTTTGTCTACTTTGTTCCAGTCCATTGTTTTTATTTGTTAAGGTTTCTAAAAACCCGGACGGTGGGAGATGACCGCCCGGGAAGGGAATGAATTATTTAACCAACATCATTTTTTTAATTTCTGTAAATCCTTCAGTCTCAAGTTTGTAAAAATATACCCCTGACGCGAAGTCAGACCCGTTAAAATCTGTCTGGTATGTACCTGCGGTTAATTGCTTGTTAACAAGTACTGCCATTTCCTTTCCGAGAATATCATATACCTTTAGCTTAACTATTCCTGACTCAGGAATGCTGAATTTAATGTTCGTCACAGGATTGAATGGATTCGGGTAATTCTGCTCAAGTGAAAATCCATTTGGTATCTCGGAAGAAATGTTTTGAATACCTACACTTGAGTTGTTGATCTGCACTCCCCACGCATTGAGTTTACCGCCAAAGTTTAAAGTGTTATCTCTTATTTTTAATCGCCATATACCCGCGCCGCTCTCACCGTTGAATCCGGTTAACCCGTTCATTGGTCTTATGCGTGGTCCAAGGTCAATATATCTGTTGTTAATCAAGGAACTGTCTGCCTGGTCATCAAAGATGGTTGTTATGTTTGCGTACTTTGAAGCTATACCGGTATAGCTATCCATAATTTCTATGGAATCTCCCGCCGGCGATACAAGCACTATCTCAAGATCCTGGGTTCTGCTGTGATTTAGACTGATGAATAAGTTTATATCGGTAATAGTGCTTCCATTGGTTACCAGTATGGAATCATCTATCATCGACCCTGACATTGGAATGGTCCGGTCTGACACTTTCGTGAAAAATCCCTCCGAAAAATTAATATTGTCAGCTCTTAATAATGGTGAAATAGGTGTTGTATTATTGTTATGAGGATTAGAGAATCCGGCATTTTCTCTTAAGAAAAATAGCATAAAGGTATTTGTACTCGCGTAAACACTGCCGTCAAAATTCAAACAGAAGTTATCTCCGCCTGTTGGCTGGTTCGAGGCATCTATGGATCTGAACATGTAATTTCGTATATCAATATTGCTTTTTTCAAACTTTGATAATCTGAATTCGTCCATATATCCAATGAACTGCCCTACACTCTGTCTTCCTCCTATGAAACACGAATCTGTATTGGAATTTGGAAGCATCCCGATATTTAAACTGTCTGTTGTAATGCCATTTACTAATATTTTAGCAATACCTGTTCCGGATAGAACGAAAGCAACGTGTGTCCATTTTGCCAGCTGGAGTGTATATGCTCCTTCATGGTTAAAATTATTAATGGTAAATGATATTTTCTGATTTCCGCTGACGAGCAGCCTGTAACCGGAGTTTGGGTTTAAGCCCGGTGCTTTATGAACCAGAAACTGTGCTGACCCAGAATTAAAGCTGGTCATGTATATCCAAGATTCTATTGTCATTGCTCCTGTCACATCTACTGCAGGATTGTTTGGAATCGTAGCATATGAGTCATCGGTTGTCAGGTCGAGAGCTTCATTCGGAGTAAGATACTGAGATGGGGAATTTGTTAGATCTACCCCGGTAACTCCTCTATTTATTCCAATAGTGTGAACTGATATATCTGTAACATTAAATACAGTTCCGGTCGAATTCAATCTCTGAAAAGGAACATTAAATACCAGGTTTTCAGTACTAGGCGTATTTACCGTTGAAATAAGGGTCGTTCTCATCAAACTTGATATTTCACTTGGGTCACGTGCCTCTTCCCAGATCCTGATATTATCCAGCATCCCGTGAAAACCCTGTCCGGACGGATGTTTGCCGATAAATAAAGAATCTGTAGTGAGCTCCGCGTGATTGAAAGCGGGGGCACCAATTGTATCGGCTACACCATTAATAAATATCTCGAAACGGTTTCTGAATACTGCGGCGACGTGTGTCCACTTGTTTAATGGTATGCTCGACTTACTCGTCATCCTATTTATTCCGGGTGAGGTTCCGACAACCAGTTTGTTATTGCTATTGATACCTGTGTAGTAGGAACCTCCTGCAGGACCCTGCTGTTTGAAAACGTGGTAACGTGTAGAGCCGCCTGTACTCATTGGATACACCCAGTACTCGATCGTAAAATGACCCGGTACACCAATTGCAGTTGTATTGGGATATGCCGCATAGCTGTTGGTACCCCCTTCAAATTTTGCTGCGTGGTTCCAGAACATCTGAGCGTCTGCGCTCCCCACCAGAACCATCAATACGAATAAAGTTAATAGATTTTTCATTTTGTTTATCTCCCTTTATGAGTTTTACTTTTATACTATAACAAACTTTTCTGCGTCTGTTGGATTATATTTAATGTTTATGATATCGCCCGGCTTTGGTATCAGGCTCCCGGATACCGGAGCATACCCCGTCACCCTGAATTTTTTCGTATGACCCGGTCGCACCTCCAGAGAAAACCTGCAATACTGCCTCCCCGCATAACCAACCGCTTCCTCAATATTTAATACTTTAGCCTCCGCGTTAATGCCGTCCACATATATCTCCATCAGTCTGTTAGTTTCATTTTTATCGCTTTTTACATTCCTTTTGAGGTATTCCGGAAGTACTACCTGTTCAGTTAGATTGTTTTCCCGCCCCATAATTTGATGATTAATATTCATAAATGATTTTAAGGTTAATTTTCATTAAACTTACCTGTATTTAATAAATCATTCAAAAAGTTTTTCAAGACGCTTTCATAATCCAGTATTTTATGGTTTTTTGGGAAAGGTGCATTTTTGCTTTATTTTAGGTATTTTCGAGGGTTGTAATTTCATAAAAATGTCCGGCGAATCTATGATAAGCAGTAAGGCTATTGACACAATAAATACTCTTTCAGGGGATGAACTGAAGGAGTTTGGGCAGTTTATCCGGTCGCCGTATTTTAATACGAATAAGAACCTGGTTAAGCTTTTTGATGTGGTGAAGTCAGGGCTCGCCAAGGGGGATAATAATATCACAGAGGAGAAAGTTTATGGCAGGGTATTCCCGGGGAAGGCGTATAATTATGGGATATTTAAGAATTTACTGAGTGAGCTGTATGTGCAGGTGTGCGAATACCTGGCAGTAAAGCGGCTGCAGCAAAAGACAGGGGATAAGAATTCATACCTGATAAAAGAGCTGGTGGATAGGAAGCTGGTGAAGCAGGCTGATAAATGGATCAATACTACAAAAGATTTATTTAAGGGGAAGAGCCTGGCGATAGAGGATCTGCATACTGATTTTTTGATGGAGGAGTATTCGGCATTCTCAAATTACGCGCGGGACCAGAGATGGCTGCAGAATCTTTCCAAGAAGGAGGACCCTCTGATGATGTCGAAAAAATTCGCGGTATATTTTTTAGCGAGGTTCATCAGCCAGTATCTATTCATAACGCATTCGATGTTCCAGCTTAAAAAGGAATTTAACCTGAAGCCGATGCTGGACATTATTAATGATACATATGGTTTTTTGAAAGAGAACCTGGATGAAGAGGTTCCGGTCGTAGAATTACTTTATCACATCGTCAAAATGCATTCGGAGCCATCCAACACGGAGTGGTATTATAAGCTGAAGGAGATATGGTTAAAACACAGAGAAGATGTATCTGTCCAGGTTGCCAGGAATGGATTTATTTATCTTTCGAATTACTGCGAGGAAAGGGTTGAAAAAGGAGATGACGGTTTTATCCATGAACAGTTTAATTTGGAGCAAGAATATTTTAAAGATGATCTTCCATTAAGATATCAGGGCGGAGTAAATCCCGATACTTATGAAAAAGTGATTATTAACGGTCTGACAATCGGTGAATTTGAATACGTAGAAGAGTTCATTGAAAAATATAATAAAGGTCTTCCTGAGACAGCCTGGAATGCAACTCATCATTATACACTAGCCTATTTTGAATTTTACAGAAAGAATTATGATGAGACAATCGAGTTATTATCAAAAATAGACGGAGGATTCTTGCTTACGGAATTTTCATCGAAGGACCTTCTATTGATGACATATTATGAGCTGGGGGAGTGGGAGAGGTTTTACTCACTTACGATATCTTATAAATCATTTACTTCCAAGCATTCAAAGCTGCACCCGGAGCTGAAAGAATCACGGCTTGGATTCATCAGGAACATTCATTCACTTGCCAAGATCAAGGAGAATATTGGATTAAAGAAAGCCGGGCTTGATGCAAAGCTGAACAACCTTTTGATGGATTTTAAGAAGGAGCCATCGGTATCGAGAGTGTGGCTGTCACGGAAAGCAGAGGAGCTGAAGAAAGAGCTGGGTTAGGTGAATAATCAATTGTCAATAATCAATAATCATTGTGGTTTTGATCCGTTAAAGTCCCGATAGAGACTCTGACTGGGGAGGATAATGTTCAGTGTTCAATGTTCAAATTCCACTTATGAAGGATTCGTTGTTGGTGATCACTGCATCCTGCGGTAACACCAACAACGGCGTGCAATATTCTCTTCCCAAGCTGGGGCTTGGGAAGGAGATGTAAGAAAAGAAACTATTTTAAAATTTTGAGATATAGATAGATCAATTATTTTCAAAATAAATGGCACATACTCATAATCATAGTGAAGGTATTAAGTACGGGAAAGCGTTTGCTTTAGGAATTGCTCTGAACCTGGTATTCATTGCGGTGGAGGTTATTTATGGGCTAGTCGCGAATTCTTCTGCACTTCTTGCGGATGCGGGGCATAACGCGAGCGACGTGCTGGGGCTTTTCTTTGCGTGGGGAGCGGCGTGGATAGCTTTGAAGAAACCGGGCGGAAATTATACATACGGATTGCGGAGGACAACGATACTGGTTTCGATACTTAACGCGCTGCTTTTGATTGGAGCGTCGGTGTTTATTGTGATGGATGCCATAGAGAAGATCGAGAATCCTGCAGAGATAGCGGGCGGTACTGTAATGGTAGTAGCAGGAATTGGCGTTATTATAAACGGGTTCACAGCATTTCTTTTTATTAAGGGGAAGAATGAGGACCTGAACATCAAAGGAGCGTATCTGCATATGGCAGCTGACGCGGGTGTTTCGCTTGGTGTGGTGATAGCGGGTTTATTGATAATGATCTTTAATATTCTGTGGATAGACCCGGTGATGAGCTTTATCATTGTTGCTGTGATACTATACGGAACGTGGGGACTTCTGGTGGATTCTATAAATCTTGCTTTAGACGCTGTACCAAAGGACATCGATATTAATGAGGTGCGGGCATTCCTGGAAGGCATTAAAGGGGTGGATGATGTTCACGACCTCCATATATGGGCGATGAGTACAACTCAGACAGCGCTGACTGCACATTTGGTGGTGCCGGAGGGCTGTGATGATAAGTTCATAATGGATATCAGGGAGAAGCTGGAGAGTAAGTTCGGTATCAGTCACGTGACATTGCAGATGGAGAGGGGTGTGAATGATTGTGATTGTCATTAGGTTTTTTAATCGCGGAGGACGCAGAGAGGAGCAGAGAGATTTTGCCTTCCAATCTGTGGATTGGGAAGGAGATGATAAACCCCATCTGTCACGTTAAGTTGCTCGCTATACCCGCAGATCGTGACTCCTACCTTATGTTTAGGGGCTAAAGCCCAATTTTATGAGTTATTGTGTCCACGAGCTAAAGCTCGTGGCAATTCATAATTATTGTCATAAAGATAAGTTGGTGTTGGTCGGCAGAATTACGAACTCGTTACGAGTCGAGGGCTCACCATGCTTCGATAAATCGAAGCTGCCTCTCTCCCGCATTCACAAGGACAAGCCAAGAGGGGATATAGATAGTTATTTGACGCGGTTTTCGAATTCTTCTTTTACGGCTTTTTGGGCGGCGTTTTGTGATACAACTTTGATCAAAACCGGGAGTTGTATGAGCAAGCTTGCCACGATGGCAACCCATCCCCAGGTCATCCAGTCAACCGACTGCACGTAGACAACGAGTAATACGCCAATACCGAAACCGGCGAGGGATTTCCCGAAGATGTGCATTATTATCATCCAGTAGGGGAGTGTTTTGTAGCTTTTGATGAGTGAAAACATATAATGCTCCTTTTTTTATAATATAATTATATTGGGTGAGTTTAGATAGGGGAGATTAATTATCAATTATTAATTATCAATGTTCAATGTTCAATGTTCAATGTTTAGTTCTACCACGAATTTCACGAATTTGAAATGCATTCCCAAGCTGGGGCTTGGGAATGAGGTTGTTTATGTCACTCCTTCGGAGTTTAGCTGGGGGATAATTTTTATTCGTCAGAGTCCCTTCGGAGACTCTGACGGGGTTTTGTCATAGCAGG
>JAEYVS010000151.1 GCA_023429265.1 Bacteroidota bacterium
TCCTCGATTTTAAGATCGATCCTGTGACTTACGAGGCAATAACCAAAATGAAGCACCGCCTCAAAGAAGACGGGGTTGTTTCGCAGGAACGCGTTACAGACGAATTTCTCAAGATTTTAATGAGTCCTAAACCGTCAATAGGACTTGACCTCCTGTATGGATCCGGTGTTATGAATATTATTTTTCCCGAAATATCTAATCTTGCGGGAGTGGAGCAGCGAAAGGATTACCACCACAAAGACGTTTTTTATCATACACTCAAAGTTATAGATAATATTGCTCCCAAAACAGAAAATGTCTGGCTTCGCTTTTCTGCACTGGTTCACGATATTGCAAAGCCACGTACAAAAAAGTTCATAGAAGGAACCGGTTGGACATTTCACGGACACGAAGAGCTTGGTGCCCGAATGATGAAAAAAATATTCACCAGGATGCGTCTCCCTATGACACAGCTCTCATACGTTGAGAAGCTTGTCAGAATGCATCTTCGCCCAATACCCCTTGCAAAAGAAGAAGTCACAGACTCCGCTATCCGCCGTCTCGCTGCCGATGCAGGCGAGGAACTTGAAGACCTACTTACCCTTTGCCGCGCGGACATCACATCAAAAAATGAAAGCAAGGTCTCAAAATTTATGAATAATTATTCAATTGTTGAACAAAAGATCCGCGACGTACAGGAAAAAGACCAGCTGAGAAATTTCCAGTCCCCTGTCAGAGGCGAAGAGATTATGCAGATATGCAATCTTCCACCTTCCCGACAGGTGGGTATCATAAAAAAACGAATCGAAGAAGCAATTCTGGAAGGTGAGATTCCTAATGAATACGAGGCAGCCAAAGAATATCTTTATAAGATAAAAGACGAAGTTCTTAAATAACTTAAGTTTATCATTATTCCCGATTTTTTAAAATTTAATCTTCCGGCGACAAATCTTGTTGATTAATTAATCCGATTAAATTAACTTTAGTAATATTTCCAATTTAAAAACCAACCTATAGAAATGAAATCTTACAAACTAAAGTTTGTTAGCTATGTTTTAATATTATTATCAGCTATGTTTTTAGTTAATCCGGTCCAGTCTCAGGACTGGCTTGAGATGATGGATAAAAATGACGCTAATGTTTACGAAATAAAAAATAGCTTCGACTTATGGTGGGGCGATCGAAAAGTCGAACGCGGCACAGGATGGAAGCAGTTCCATCGATGGTATGCCGAATGGGAACCACGAACCTATCCTTCAGGCGATCTTCCAAATCCTGGCATAATTTACGATGCTGTCCTACAGCACAATAATAACGTACGGGATGGTCAGGATGCGGGAAGTAACTGGACACCTATGGGTCCTTACTCCTGGACATCGACCAGTTACAACCCCGGTATGGGCAGGGTAAATTGCATTACTGTTGATCCTGGAAATTCTGACATAATTTATGTTGGAACACCCGCTGGAGGTATGTGGAAAACCACTAACGGTGGTACAAATTGGTTCACTATGACAGACCACCTGGCTACACTCGGAGTTTCATCCATAGCAATTGATCCTTCTAGTACCAGCACAATCTATATTGGAACAGGTGACGGAGATGGAACACAAACTTACAGCATTGGGATACTAAAATCCACTGACGGTGGTAATACTTTCTCGGCAACAGGACTAGTTTGGGGAATAACTGACTTTAGAAGAGTTAGTCGTATACTAATAAATCCAACAACTCCTTCAACACTTGTCGCGGCTACAAGCAATGGAATCTACAGAACGACAAATTCAGGTGTAAACTGGACACAGGTTGAAACCGGAGCCTTTTATGATATCGAGTTTAAGCCCGGTGACCCGTCAGTTGTTTATGCCGCTAAAAACCGTACTTCTGACGCGAGATTTTATAAATCCACAAATGGAGGGGAATCCTTTACAGAGATTACAAGCGGGTTACCAACCCCGTCTACAGCAAGCAGATATTCAATTGCAGTTTCTCCTGATGATCCGTCATATGTCTATATACTTGCCGGTAATTCCACCAATTACGGTTTCCTTGGTATTTACCGCTCCACTAATAGCGGTACGTCTTTCACTACTCGTTCCACATCCCCGAATATAATGGGTTATGAAATGGACGGTTCTAGCGCGGGAGGGCAGGCATGGTATGATATTGCCCTGGCGGTGGATCCTACTGATGCTGAAGTTATTTATACCGGTGGTATAAATATCTGGAAAAGTACTAATGGAGGCACTAGTCTTACAATTAATACACACTGGATATGGCCGCCGACTACTGCAGGATATTCTCACGCGGATATTCATTCTCTCGATTTTTACGGTACAACTCTTTATTGTGGAAGTGATGGCGGTATCTATACTACACCCGATGCAGGTACAACCTGGAGCAATAAATCCTTCGGACTCCAGATTACTCAGTTCTATAAAATTGCAGGTACTCCGTCAGGACCTTACCTGCTTTACGGAGGCACACAGGATAATGGCTCTAACAGGTTCCGCTCAGGCTCATTCACTCACGTTTTCGGTGCGGACGGTGCTGACTGCGCGATCAATTATGTCGATACAAACATCGTTTTCGTTTCCTACCAGAATGGTGGGATTCTAAGGTCTACAAATAGCGGAGCTACATTTGTGGATGCTGTGTCAGGAATCACCGAATCAGGTGCATTTATCACTCCATTTGAAATGTCTCCGGCAGTGCCAACTACTTTGTACGCGGGATTTGATAATATATGGAAAACAACAAACAGCGCGGCTTCCTGGACAAAAATTTCTACCTTTGGTGTCTCAGGAAAAATAAATGCTATCTCTATTTCTGAGTCCAGCCCTGCAACCATATACTGCGCTAAAGGATCTACCGTATTCAAAACAACTAACGATGGAGGTAACTGGACAAGCGTATCAACTGGTCTGCCGTCACTTTCGGTTACAGGTATAGACATTTCAAACACTGACCCATCAAAAGTATGGATCACTTTCTCCGGATACACGGCAGGAAGTAAAGTATATAAAACAACAAACGGTGGAACAAGCTGGGAGAATTACTCAGGCTCCCTGCCCAATATCCCGGCTAACTGCATTAAGTTCAGGAACTCTTCATCAGACGGTGTTTATGTAGGTACTGACGTTGGTGTATACTACAGAAATAGCACTCACGGCGATTGGCTCCCCTTCTCAACTGGTCTCCCAAATGTCGTCATAAAAGACCTTGAGATTCATTACGGAGTTCAGAAGCTCAGGGCAGGTACATTCGGCAGAGGTTTATGGGAATCTGCTTTGGATTCTACTGTTGGTGTCGATCCTATCAGCTCTAATATTCCTGATAGATTTCAGCTTCTCCAGAATTATCCGAATCCGTTCAATCCAAGCACCACCATTCGTTACGATGTTGTCAATAAATCGCACGTGACATTGATGATTTATGATATGTCAGGAAGACTTGTAAGGACCCTTTTAAACCAGGTACTTGCAACCGGAGAAAGATTGATCGTTTGGGATGGAAGAGATAACAACGGCTCCCCTGTCAGTTCGGGCATTTACATCTACGAGCTCACTGCCGGAAACCTGAAGCAATCTAAGAAAATGGCATTGGTAAAGTAATACGAGATGTTTATAAAATTAAAAAGGGGAGATTATATCTCCCCTTTTTTTATACTAAAATTTCTCAAACTCCTTATTTTGCGCCTCGCTCTCCCGCCGGGTGATCTTTCGTATCATGAATACTATGAATATGATGAATAATAGCGCGACGATTGGCACTACTATCGCAAGAATCGCAATGAATGTCGAAAAGAAAAGTTCACCCGATGCCACGATCGAATTTCCAAATCCTCCCGTAAAGAACGAAGACAATGCCCGTGCCTTCACCGTCAAAAGCTCAACCGACAATGCAGTTCCCCCTCCCAAAATTATCGCAACCGTCCAGGAAATCAAAGGATCCACATCTACTAATACAGCCCCTGCGCCTACAACTCCTGCTATTGGAGCCAGCGGTGTGGAAATTGTATCAAGCATATTATCCATCCAGGGAACATAATATCCCACTATCTCTAATACCGTAGCCACCCCAAAAGCGATCATTGCAGGAACTGTCCCTATCCATAAGTACGTATCGGATAATGTGACATACTCAGCCATCGAGCCCAGGCTCAATATCAGCAGCGGAACGAATATTCTGAATCCTACCGCCGCCGCCAGGCAAACACCAATTATTATACCTAATGCTATATCCATTCCCCTAAAATATACAAGCTAATCCAATAAAAAAACTAAAAAATATATTTTTTTCTAAACCCTCTGATTCGATAAATCGAATCCTTCCCCCCTTTGTACAAAGGGGGGATAGTCAAACTTACGAGTACAGCGAAGTTAGTTTGACTTGGGGGGTTTAGCCTTTTCAATAAACTCGTTTGCCGTTACGTTTGCCGTTTGCCATTTGCCCTTATAATCAATACTACCCCCGCAATCACAAACGGAATACTCAGCAGATGCCCCATATCAAGCATACTATCCGCCGGCAGCTCCGACTGGTGCTCCTTAACAAACTCGATCAAAAACCTGAATCCAAACACTATCACAAAGAACATCCCCAGGATCTTCCCGTGATAATCATTATTTACATTTTTCTTGGTATGCTTATTATAAAACCAATACAGATATAAAAATGCCAGCAGGTAAAATACCGCTTCATAGATCTGAGCGGGATGTCTCGGAACCGTATCGACACTCGTAAATACAAATGCCCACGGTACATCCGCCGCCCTTCCCAGTATCTCGCTGTTAAATAAATTCCCTATCCGGATGAATACTCCCGCGAGCACTGCAACTATCACCACCCTGTCAAGTATCCAGGTAGCGCTAGTCGCCACTCCTTTGCGCCGGGAATACAGCCAGATTGCCAGCATTATCCCGACCGCAGCGCCGTGACTCGCCAGCCCGCCTTCCCAGAATTTCAATATCTCCAACGGGTTAGCCAGGTAATAGCTTGTATTATAAAACAAACAATGTCCTACCCGGGCTCCAATGATAGTACCCGCCACCAGGTATATCGTCAGAATATCCAGCTGCTCCACAGGCTTTTTCTCGATCCTGTAGAACCTCTTCATTACCATATAAGCAAGCAGCAGCCCCAGGGCAAACAACACCCCATACCACCTGGGAGAAAATCCCCCGACAGAAAATATCACGGGACTCACATCCCAGGTTATGTACCCAAATATCATTTAAATATCTTTAATGTTTTCCCAATAATTTAAAAACAAATAACAAATTCATTATTCTTAATCACCGAAGGTGATTCCGGCCATAAAAAAAACAAAGATTTGAGAACATAAATCACGAAGTGATTTAAAACCGCCATTGCGCTAATCGCCGTCCCCGATGTAATGGGGACAAATTCTGAGGCTTTTTGTGTTCTTGACGAAGTCAAGACGGGGAAATACTGTCTGAGCCCCGGTCTTTTCGGGGCGAGTTTATTTCCCCGAACAAAAAACGCAGGAATTTTAGGCGATTGAACTAAGGCTTGATTTTTTGCTACTTTTGCATCAAGGCAAAAGTAGAACGCCGTAAGGCGTAAACATTCTCAACAAAAAGCTTCTCGCACTAATCCTCAATATTCTTAATTCTTAATTCTTAATTAAGTTAGCGTACACCTTGCTTACATTATCCCAGTTGATCACATTAAAAAACGCCTTCACATAATCAGCTCGTTTATTCTGGTACTTAAGATAATACGCGTGCTCCCAGACATCAAGCACGAGTATCGGCTGTGTCGTCCACTGTGAAAGGTCCTGGTGCTTCTCTGCCTGTAGCACTACCAGCTTATCCGAGAACTTATCATAGCCCAGTATTCCCCAACCCGAAGCCTGTACAGCCCCCGATGCTGCCTGGAAATACGTCACGAACTTATCATACGAACCAAATGACCTCACGATCGCGTCATTGAGTTCCGGGCTCATCGATCCCTTATTAGGACCCATTATGTTCCAGAAAAGTGAATGCAGAAAATGTCCTGCCCCGTTAAAAGCAAGCTGGTTCTCCCAATACATAATTGTATCGTAGTTCCCTGCCGCGATGGCTTCGCTCACTTTTGACGTCGCATTATTTAGCCCCTTCACGTACCCCGCGTGATGAATGTCGTGGTGCAGCCTCATTGTTTCCGCGTCGATGTATGGCTCCAGAGCGTCATACGCGTATGGAAGCGGCGGCAGAACGTACTCACCGTTTTCATATATCGGCGCGAATTCATCCGGAAATAAAAAACCGCGGTCCCTGCCCATTGCATTGATCGCGGTCAAACCGCCAAGACCGGCGGCTACACTCGTCTTTAGAAAAGTTCTCTTGTTCACAATTACCTCCTGTATTTAAACAATTTATGGAATAATTCAACAATACACTTGTAAAATACAACATTTAAACCTCAATTTCAGTTGCAAAGAGCTAAACTGCAAAAGGAGAGGGTGCTTATTTTCTGAAATGAAGCTGAATTGTGAGTATGAACATCCCCTCCGACGGAGGTGAATAAGGGGTGGGTTGACAAGTCTACGAAAATACTTAACCTCAGCATTTCATTTCAAGAATATTTATTAACCAAAAATCCATTAGTAAATTTTATCACTTCACTCCTTTTCCATCGTCAATCCCAAAAAAAATCACCAATGTTTTATCAATACTTATTGTACAAAAAGGATAGATGCGCTATCTATCCTTTTTTTGTTTGACTTTTACCACCTCACCTGGGTATCTTTGTATGTAATTCGAATTATTCCTTATAAGGAATTTGCAGCTGCCATTTTTAAAAAACTAAATTTTCTTTAAATCTTAATTCTGAATTCTTAATTGGTCTATTCCGGTTCGGTTTTGCGCCAATAACGCATTATCGTTTTATGAGATAGACATAACTGACTGCATAAACCGGTCTGTTCATTCGAACCCCGCAATCTACGGTGTCAGCCATTCCCATCGAGGAGCGGCAGAAGACTGAAATGTGTGTGCTTTTCTCCATCTATTAGTGGGAAATGCTAAAATCAGAACCCAATGGATCAATTTTTTAACTTTCAACTTTAAACTTGTAACTTTTAATTTTAAACTTGTAACTTTAAACTTATATCCGGGTACCCGATTTAATTTTTAATTTTTTTACTTTAATGAAGAAACTTTACAAATTTTTACAAACTTGAAAACTTGAAAAACTCATCTTTGCGGAAACCCTTGAAAAAACACACCCGATTTTCTGACCAAAAACAAATATTTTCTAAATAACTGATTTCTCAATCCCAAACAAATATGACAATAACGACCAAAAATAAAATAAAATATTATGCCTTCTGCAAACGATTTGCATTTATCTTGCATAAATGAAATTAATTCCTCATTTTGCAAGTGAATCGCAAAAAGAATGAATCCACAGAAGGAACATAAAGCCATTTCGAGACTTGATATGCTCGGATTTTCCGCATCGACGATCTGCGCCATACACTGCGCTCTCATCCCGATTGTGCTGTTGTTTTTACCACTCATCGGGCTGGAATTCCTTCATAATCCCGCCATAGAGCTTACTTTAATCGGATTAAGCTTACTTATAGGAATATATACACTTAGAAGCGGATACCGGAAGCATCATGGACGAATCTACCCGACAGTATTATTCATACTCGGACTGGCAATTATCACAATAGGACATTTTGCCGGAGGACATAATATAAATGACGGACATGGTATATTCGACGGGCATTCGCATTCATTGGAAACAAACGGAATTATAGCATTAATGGTTATACCCATTGGCGCAGTATTAATAGCAATCGCCCACTATATGAATAGAAAAATGTGTCTCAGCTGCAAAGTCGATCATAAGCACAACGAACCCGGACCTCACGAGCATCCATCTGAGCTCGGGCATTCTCACGATCATACTCATATTCATCATCACCACGAGAAAAATCAGAAACAGGAGCCGGCAGATGCGATCTAAGAAGCTGATAAATATGATCCTTCTTTTAGCAGTGCTTATTTCCTTTGGCGGAGGCGAGTTTTTACACTCACATGGTGAGAATATAAATTATGATACGAAAATACAGGTCACAGCACATTCTGATCATTCACATGAAATCACTTACACGTCAGAATGCAGTTCATGTACATTTGTTCACGCATTTAAGACAACCGGGGAAGTAGGGTCATACTCCCCCATTAGATCAAACACATACAATGAATTTTACACATACGAATACACAGCATCAATAAACCCGTACCTGCATAATAATACGGGCTTATCTCCCCCACCATCCTCTCTTTAGTTTCAGCTAATAATTTTCATTCTGCCGCCAACAGCGGTGGTTTAAATTTTTTGACTAAAGTCTTTTGGTCTGAACGATTCAGGAGAGGATCATATGCGCGCATATTATATCTTATTAAGCACAACGCTATTTATACTATTGCTCCTTATATGGAGCCGGGCTTCTTATGGACAGGACTCAGTGAAAATCTATGAGACCGATACAATCGAAGTGGAAACCGAAACCATAAAGGATCCGACTACCCTTACAAAGGATGAACTTTCCGGTCCGGAGCTCGATAAGACCAAAGGCAAACCCCTTGCGGAAGCATTGAAAGAGATAACCGGGGTAAGCACAATACAAACAGGCTCCTCAATCTCAAAGCCGGTCATACACGGTCTGCACAGCAACCGTATCCTGATATTGAATAATGGAGTGAGGCAGGAAGGACAGCAGTGGGGATTTGAGCATGCACCGGAGATAGACCCATTCATCGCGAAAAAGCTCACAGTTATTAAAGGAGCAAATTCCGTAAGATACGGTTCAGATGCAGTAGGCGGTGTAATACTCGTCGAACCAAATGACCTGCAGTATAATACGAATAAACTCAACGGTGAAGTTAATCTGATCGGCTTCAGCAATGGGCGCGCAGGAGTGATATCGGGGATATTCGAAGGAAGTATTAAGAAACTTCCGGACATCGCATTCCGACTGCAGGGAACGCTCAAGAGAGCCGGAAATATTTCAGCACCGGATTACACCTTAAAAAATACAGGCTATGAAGAGAATAATTTTTCTTTAGGACTGGGATATTCAAAAAATGGTAATCTTGGAATAGAGGGTTTTTACAGCCAGTTCAATACAAAGATAGGAATATTTCCCGGGGCGCATATAGGAAACCTCACGGACCTGCAGAACGCGTTCAAAAGGAAAGTCCCATTCGATACGGGGGGATTTTCATACGACATAGAAAGACCGTACCAGGACATTCACCACGACCTGTTTAAACTAAAAGGATACTTAGTCACGGGAAAGGATACACGTCTTACCGCAGATTACTCGTGGCAATACAATGAGAGGTCTGAATTCGATAACCAT
>JAEYVS010000194.1 GCA_023429265.1 Bacteroidota bacterium
GGATTGTTTAGTTTAAAAATTGGGAGTACAATAATATACAAATTCCTGATGTTTTTCTTTAGTCTATTATGAGTTTACTTCTGAGGGTTCACCTATCACCTGTTCATAGTTCTCTTTAAACCATTGGAGCTTTTCTTCTACCGGAGCAAGTTCATCATACTTCATTAATTCAATCCTGAATCCATTGATATTTCTGAGATTCTTGAAATAACCTGTATAATACTTTCTGAATTCTTTTACACCAAGCCATTCACCTTTTAGCTCAACACATAGTCTGAGATGAAGAAGACAAGTATCTACCCGCTCTTCGATTGACGGGTCAGGCTCATGCTCTCCGGTCGCCAGGAAGTGTTTCACCTGCCTGAATATGAAGGGATTCAGCATCGCTCCTTGTCCTATCATCACGGCATCCGGTTTATAGGTATCAAACACAAATTTCACGTCTTCAGGAGTCTTCAGTCCTCCATTGAGAATTATCGGTATTTCTACACCAGAATCCTTGATCTTTTGCACCCAGGTCCAGTCGGGCTCTCCTTTATTTCCTTGTCCGCGAAGACGGCAATGAACGCTTAAAGCCTGGATTCCAATGTCTTCCATTATCCTGGCAACTTCAACTATAACAATATTATCTTTATCCCAGCCCAGGCGGGTTTTTAATGTAACAGGAAGATCCACATTATTTAATACTGACTCGGCAATGTTTTTCATCCGTGGAAGGTCTTTTAATAATCCCGCGCCCGCTCCTCTCAGTGCTACGTTTTTTACCCAGCATCCGCAATTTATATCGATAAAATCAGGCATTGCTGATGCGGAAATCTTCGCTGCCTCTATCATTGAATCTTCTACACCGCCGAATATCTGAATCGCAAGCGGACGTTCTTCTTCGTAAAAGAATAGCTTTTCTTTGCACTTTCTTGCATCACGTATCAGTCCCTCAGACGAAATAAATTCAGTATAAAGAATGTCTGCTCCCTTGCGTTTGCAAACCAGCCTGAATGGCGGCTCGGAAACATCTTCCATAGGCGCAAGTAGTATTTTATCTTTAAATATTTTTTGAAATTCGTTCACTATTCAGACTTCTGTTTCTTTTTAAATTTCAGTGATAACCAGAAAATCAGGATAAACCCTCCTGATATTCCCATTGTCAAAAACAAGTATGGTGTAAGATCCTGCATAAAGATGATATTTTTCCTTAAGTTACCCAATATGCGGGACATTATAAATTTAAAAAGGATTCTCTAAAAGGAGAACAAATAAGGATTAGGATGGGTTTAAGATATGAGACAATATGGTTCTTACACATCAAAAACGGGGCAAAAATGTCCAATTTTAATGTCTTTGGATTATCTAAATTGTTGATTTATATGAAAAATCCTTTAGAGGCATATTTTTTGCAGATAAAAGGAAGATTTAACAATTTAATGAAGAGGACTTATGCAGTTAATTGAATTCAGGAGTTTAAAACAGGAAAAACAAATAATGACAGCAAACCCAAATATTAATTCGCTTAATCCTATCAACCCTAATATTATCGATAAGAAGGACAAATATATTGTAATTCATTACCACGATAAATGGGCAGTATTTGACGAGATAAGAGATAAAGTTTTAGCAGTTCTTGATTCTTCTGAAATGGCAAACGAAACCGCCCTTATGTTCGCGAGAGTTGAACACCGTAGAGCGGTTCTTTTTCAGGATGCAGCTTAGGCTGTTTGTAATTATGATTGTTAATAAAAAAAGGCGGTAATAAATTTATTCCGCCTTTTTAATTTACAGTTAATTCGATTTCATCTTCACCTTCATTTTCATCTCGCTATCCTTATTGTCATCTTTGTTTTCTTTGACAATGTTCACTGAAACATGATCACCGTCTCTCTCTATCTTGATTTCATTGTCCTGGAGATTCTGATCCTTAAATCTATCCTTTATCATCTTTCTTATCTCATCATCTGATTTCCCTTTTATATCAAACTCCTGCATTGGCTGATCATCCGTATGTCTTCTTTCTTCTATTCGCATTTTCTGGTCGCCATCATTTATATTCAGCTGAAATGATCCCGGTTTTCCGTCTTCCGACATTTTTATATCTATTAATCTACGGTTATTTTCATCTCTTCTGAAATTTACCGTCTGTACTTCGATCCCGCCTTCTTTCAGTTGGCGTTCTACCTCTGCGCTTAGCTCCTGGTCACTCATGTTTTTTGCGTTAATGTTGATCTTAAATAGATCATCCAGAACTTTCGAGTATAAAGGGCGTTCCACTTCTTCAGTGAGCGGCATGATATTAACTTCTACTACACCGGGAATGGATTCAAGCTCTTTAGAATAAGCTTGTACCTGCTCAAGACTGGCATTTGTGAGGACAAGATTATATGAGATAATGGAAGTATTATTCTCTTTACTACTCTCATTAATTGATAAATTATTCTTTTCAACCCACCCTAAAGATGTACTCATATTTCCTGCTTGAGGATTGTCTACAGTCCACCGGATCACATGTCCTAAAGTCTCATTTTGAGTTACCGGCATATTACAGGCTGCGAGTAATAGTACGGTAAAAAAAATTACGGCAATTTTTGCTTTGTGTGCTAAAATATATTTTATCATTATTCCAATTTTATGTTTTTGTGTATGAGTAGAACCGGAAGCATTCTTTAACAGGGTCTCCGTTTTATAAAAAGAATTCATTTGATCGTCCTTTTTCAAGGCGTTCCAATATTTATTAATATCTTTCATCTTATTTGTCTGTCCTGAGTCCTGCGATGATCTCGAATGTTTCATTTTCCAGATCTCCTATTTGATTTGAATTATTTTTTTCCCGGGAAGTTTTATTTTCTTCCATTTCTGTAATTCTTTCCCGGAGCTTTGCTCTTGCTCTGCTTAGCCTTGATTTTACTGCGGAAAGGCTTTCACCGGCAATTTTACTTATTTCATCTATTGAAAACCCTCCCAGCTCAAAAAGAAGGAGCTCCATACGCTCTTTTTTCCTGAGAGTTGTTAATGCATTCAGCAGTGTAAGTTTGTCTTCATTTTCAGTTTTATTCTTCAGAGGAATTTCGAAAATCTTCGGATCGTCTGTTGAAGTAAAGCGTTTCCAGAAATACTTCCTGCTGCTGTTATAAAATTCACGCGTAATTATGGTAAAGAACCAGCTTCGGAATTTGGCATCATCTTTCAGGGAATTGATGTTCTCCAGAGCTTTTAATAACGCATCCTGGAAAAGATCTTTGCCTTCATCAGCTGATCTTTTGTAACATAAGCCTATACAGTAGTTTAACGCATTACTGTAGTGCGGCTTTAATAGCTCTAAAAATTTTTCTGTATCTCGATACATAATTACGTAATTCTAATGATATGACAGATGAAAGATACTAAAAGTCGCAGAATTATACCTGACTCTTAAAATTGATTATAATTGTATTTTTTGGTAATAAGTATTATTATGTGAAGTCAATGTACATTCAATCGTTTATTTTAAAAATCATATTTATATAAAAATGAAGAAAATCTTACTTTGTTTGGTTTTTCTGACTTTGGCAAGTACTGCTATTTCACAAAATGTAGAAATTTCCGACAGGCTTGAACAGAGAATGAGGTCATTAAATCCCCTGGAGTATACTAAAGTCATTGTAATGTTGTCTGACCAGGTGGATATGCTGGCATTGGATGCTTATTTATACCAGATAAATGCGTCTCCCGAGCTTCGCGCTAAAACGGTGATAACTTCACTAATGCAAAAAGCACAATCCACTCAGGGACCATTACTTGAATATCTCAATACACAGAGATCCATCGGAAAAGTAAGAGAGATTATTCCTTTCTGGATTACAAATACTATCGTCATTGAAGCGACACCGGATGTAATAACACAGGTGTCCAAACGGCTTGATGTTGGTATTATGGATATCGATGCAGAATTGGATTATGATCGTCCTACTTCTATTACTACTGCAACTGAAAGTTCAAGTTCCTCTGAAAATGGCCTTAAAGTAATCAATGCGCATCTTCTATGGAATATGGGTATCACCGGAAACGGAAGATTGGTAATGAGTGATGATACGGGCGTTTTGGGTACTCATCCTGCTCTGAATCATAAATGGAGAGGCAATACCGTACCCTGGTATCACGCCTGGATAGACCCAAGTGGCGGTACAACCTCACCAAATGATTGCGATGGTCACGGTACACATACTGTGGGAACTATGTGCGGAAGAGCCGGCAGCGATACCATTGGTGTTGCACCGGATGCGCAATGGATCGCCGCGAAAACCATTTGCGGTGGAAGCGGAACTTCTAATCATATGATAGCCTGGCAGTGGGCTTTAAATCCGGATAGCAACGTTAATACAATAAATGATATGCCTGATGCAATTGGAAACTCCTGGCACGATCCTACTATTACAAATCAATGTGTGAATGTATATGTTGGTATGCTTAATTCAATGGAAGCAGCCGGAGTCGCGATCGTTTTCTCTGCCGGAAATTCCGGTCCCGGAGCCTCAACAATTACACGACCTAAAAACGTAAATACAAATCCTGTAAATTCTTTTGCGGTCGGCAATATAAACGGAAATACCTCATTTCCGTGGCCTATCAATGCTGGTTCTTCAAGAGGACCGTCGCTTTGTGGTGGGACTGGCACCTTATTGATCAAACCCGAAGTTGTTGCGCCGGGTACAAGCGTAAGATCTTCGTATGGTAATGGAGGATATGCAAATCTCACCGGTACTTCAATGGCGTGTCCGCACGTTGTGGGTTCGGTTGCATTGTTAAAGTCTGCATTCCCGAATAAAACCGGAAAAGAAATTCTCGAAGCCCTGCATTCTACGGCAAGAGACCTTGGTACTGTAGGTGAAGATAATACATATGGTAATGGTGTTATTGACGTAAAAGCTGCTTATGATTTCTTAAGCTCATCCTCAGGTTCTAATGAAAATTATGCTATGACTCTTCCTACTCCGGGAGTAAATACAAACTATGTAGCTATTCCTCATCAGTCCAGTATGGTCGGTTTTGGAAATAATATCACCATCGAAGGATGGATGAAGATTGGCACTACTACAAATGCAAATACTCTTCTTAATAAAGGGGCTACTTCCTTTGATTATCAGCTTGGCGTGAATGCGGGTGGTAATCCGTTCTTCAGAGGACAGGGTACTATAGTAATTGCTAATACATATATAATGCCGGTTAATGTCTGGAAACATCTTGCGGCAACATATGATGGTACTACAGTTCGATTTTATGTTGATGGGGTAGAGATATTTTCCCAGGCTTCGGCTATCACTCTTGGTTCATCGACGAATGAAATGAGGATTGGAAGAGGAGGAAGTGACCCGGGCTCAGGTGCAATCGATGAGGTCAGATTATGGAGTGTGGCAAGAACACAGTCTGAAATTAACTCATCAAAATGCTTAAAGTATCCTTCTCAATTTGGTTCTACTGCAGGCTTAAAAGCATTATGGCATTTTGACAGCACATTCGTGGACTCTGTCAGCGGGTATAATGGTACGCCTATGACTGCAAGTGTCGGATTTGATACAGCAACTTTGCCTTGTGTCATAACGAATATTTCCGGTAATAATAATATTCTTCCGGAGGAATTCTCTCTTATGCAAAATTACCCGAATCCATTTAATCCGACTACAAAGATCAGGTTTGATATCCCAAAACAAAGCTTTGTAACATTAAAGGTTTATGATGTTGCCGGAAGGGAAGTGGAATCTCTTATAAGCAGACAACTAAATGCCGGGACTTATATTGCTGATTTTACAGCTAAAAATCTCAGCAGCGGGGTATATTTCTACAGCCTTCAGGCAGGGGATTTTGTCCAGGTGAAAAAGATGGTATTATTGAAGTAATAATATATTAAAACATAGGAATGGCTTAAGTTGTAACTTGCTTGAATTAATAAATTCCAATATATTAAATTTGTATGATAAATAGGGAGGACCAAAACCTCCCTGTTTATTTTTACAACCAAGCAGAAAAAACAATTAAAACAAAAACAATGGCCAAAAAACTACTTTGGTTACTACCCATTATAACTATTGGGTATTTCTTCTTTACAGGTCAGGACTTTAAGGGAAATGACGACAGGAAATGGGATTTGGATCAGAGAATGACCAAACTCTATGTAACTGATGAGTATGCACCCCTTCCTGCAGTAGAAGATCGCAATTTTGTTCACTCAACTCAACCAAGAGTATTTGTTACTCCTAATGGTGTAATGAGTGTAACTCCGAATATCAGACCTTACCCGACAACTAATACAAATCAGAGTGAGGTTATTATTACAAGACACCCAACTAATCAGAATATTATGTTTGCCTCTGCAAACATGACTACAATTGGTGGTTCTCTATTCATTAGTGAAGGTGTTTATGTAACAACAAATGGAGGTGCTACCTGGTTCGGTAGTGATACTCTAAACGGAGCTCCTATCGGAAATCATGGTGGTGATCCGGGTCCCGCTATTGATCATAATGGCAGATTCTATATGTCGCACCTTGGCTTTTCAACCAGTGGTATGTTTGCAAATTATTCAACAAATAATGGAGCGACCTGGTCAAATACTTTTACCATTGCTTCAGGTTCACAGGATAAAAATTTTACAGCTGTAGATGATGATCCATCCAGCCCATTCTATGGTAGAGCATACACTGTTTGGTCGCTTTTTACCGCTGCTAATCCTCCGATAGCTGTTTCATACACTTCTAATAGTGGTGTAAGCTGGACTCCTGCTCAGCAGGTAAACGTTCCTCCTGCAGGACATTATTCACAGGGTGTTGATATTAGAACAGGTCCCGGCGGTGCGGTAAATCTTATCTGGACTGCGCCAGTATCTAGTTCACCTTTTACCGGTGATTATTGTGGTTTCGCAAGATCAACTAATGGAGGTGTTAACTGGACTGTGAATGAAAATGTTTTTGATATAAATGGTATCAGAAGTTCCAGCTTTGGTTCTTATGGTATCAGAACAAATGACTTCCCAAGAATTGACATAGACCGTTCAGGTGGAGCAAGAAACGGATGGATATATGTTGTTGTTCCTGAGAAAGCTCCCGGTGCAGCTACCGATGCTGCTGATGTTATTTTAAGAAGTTCTTCAAATAACGGAACAACGTGGTCTGCTCCAATAAGAGTTAACCAGGATACACCTGGAAATGGCAAGTTGCAGTTCTTTCCTGCCGTTAGAGTAGATGAATTTGGCGGAGTAAATGTTGTATGGTATGACAATAGAAACACTGCATCAGATTCCGCTGAAGTTTATATGGGAAGATCCCTCGATGGTGGATTAACCTGGTCAGAAGTTATTGTAAGTGACCATAGATTCCGTCCAAGAGCAATTACAGGTCTTGCAGGTGGATATGCTGGTGACTACATTGGCATCACCTCAGGTAACGCAAAAATCTGGCCTGTTTGGATGGATAATTCAACAGGAAATTACCAGCTATGGACTGCAGGTATTAATATTGCTAATTATCCATTGAATGCTTTTAACCTGCAATCACCATCTGCAGGTGTTACTATTAATAGTATCCCAAATTCAACGGCTACTGTCACTTTTAACTGGGATACTTCAGCAACAGGTGCTTCATATAAATGGATTTTTGGTTCACCAACACCAACTCCCAGACAGATTACTCAGCAGACATCTTCTAATTCTTTAACAATGACTCTTGGTCAGCTTGATGTTATCTTAGCAGGTTTAGGACTTGCTCCTGGACAGCAATTAGTTGGTCAATGGGATGCCTGGGCTTTCCGTCCTAATCCACCTGCTAATGATTCTTTAAAAGCTGCTAATGGTCCCAGAGCTGTAACTTTGAGAAGAGGCATTCCTACTCTTTCAGCTTTTAATCTTTCTTCACCTCCTAATAATACAACCATTGTTACTTCTATTTTTAATAGCAGCAACGTTGGATTCAACTGGACTAAGTCAGGTGATGGAACTACATATAAATTTAAATTCGGAAGCCCGACCGTTGCCAGCCAGCAGATAAATCTCGCCTCAGGCAATGGTGGTTATGATACATCGTTTGTAAGAACTAATGCTCAGCTCGATGCAATTTTGGCAGGTCTGGGTGTTGCCCCCGGTGGATCACTCGTTGGTCAGTGGGCGGTGTATGCATATAATGGTCAGGATTCATTGAAATCCGTTGAAACACATAATCTTACTTTTACAAGATCAGGTGTCACAGCATTATTCTATGATGACTTCTCGGCGGGTACCGGTCAATGGACAATTACTAATGACGGAGGTACTTGCACCTGGCAGACCTTCTCAACTCCATATCCAAATACATATACACTGCCGGCAACTTCACAGTCTCCGGTTCTTTCAGCAGATGCTGATGAATGCGGTAATCCCAGCAGCACTTTAGGTACAGCTTCTGTGTTAAACAATATTAATTGTACCGGATATACTAATATTACGCTGGAATGGGATAATGATTGGAGAATTCTTGACGCTAAGGATATTGCAAGAGTACAGGCAAGTTATGATGGAGGCTCTACCTGGCAGACAGTTGTAGAATGGGTTGGTGTATCACAGAGAAATACGCACGAAGTAAAATCTCTGCCTCTTGCGCATAATATCTCAAATCTTAAGATAAGATTTGTTTCCATCCAACCCGGTTGGGACTGGTTTTGGGTAATTGATAATGTAACCGTTAAAGGTGATATTATGGTTGGTGTTACAGGTAATGGTGCTGAAATTCCAAAGGAATTTGCTCTTTACCAGAACTATCCAAATCCTTTCAATCCTGCAACTAAAATAAAGTTCGACATTCCGAAACAAAGTATCGTTTCAATTAAACTTTATGACATAGCCGGTAGGGAAGTTACAAGACTTGTAAACAACGCCAGCTATTCACCAGGTGCTTACTCTGTAGAATTTAATGCATCACATCTTGCAAGTGGTGTTTACTTCTACCGTATAGAAGCTGACAACTTTGTTCAAATAAAGAAAATGATGTTAATAAAATAACATATCACTTCAAGTGTTATATCCCAAAGGGAGGCAATAGCCTCCCTTTTTTGTACAAATCCTTAAAGCTTTTAGTTAGCCGATCGTAGCGTAGCGCAGATCCCGACCATTCGTGTCGGGACAACTTTGTTCAAATAAAGAAAATGATGTTAATAAAGTAACATATCACTTCAAGTGTTACATCTCAAAGGGAGGCAACAGCCTCCCTTTTTTTGTTGCCTCAAGTCAGTGACTTTGTAAGAAAATTCCTACGTAATACTTGGACCGTTGAAATCCATTTAAAAAATTAAAGCTTAAGTAATTATTTTTTCATTCAGTTATCCGCGTGTCTTTGTTAATATTTCAACCTACATAGAATTAATTCATTTATATTTATATATTTAATCGATTCTTAAGGTTTTCCTTACTAATCATTACCAAGCAGAAATTCTAAATTTAAAAAACTTTACAATGGCCAAGAGAATACTATGGTTAATTCCTATCGTCTTGATAGGCTTTTTTATTTTTACGGCGCAGGATTTTCCGTCGGGAGATAGAGAAAAGTGGAACAATGATCCACAGATGACTAAACTCCTTATGACGGGAGAAAAATACGCCCCGCTGCCTACTCTTTCTAATGACTATGTCTTTTCTACTACTCCGAGAGTTTATAATACAAGAGGCGGTTCATTAATTGTAAATCCAAGCTTTCGTCCGTATCCTACAACAAATACCACTCAGAGTGAAGTGATCATCGTGAGAAATCCCGTTAATACTTCCATTATGTGGGCATCTGCTAATATGTATTACCCTGCCGGGGGATTCATATCGGAAGGTGTTTATGTTACTACTGATGGCGGGAATAGCTGGTTTGGAAATGATACACTTACAGGAGCCCCCATAGGTGGACACGGTGGTGATCCCGCTCCCGCGATAGATAAGGATGGCACATTCCTTATCACTCACCTTGGAGGTGGAATCGGAGCTAACTACTCTACTGATAATGGAGCTACCTGGTCTAATACTTTTATGATCATCACAGGATCTCAGGACAAGAATCTATCCAATACTGATGATGACCCCACCAGTCCTTACTATGGAAGAACTTATACCGTTTGGACGGATTTCAGGACTACCGTAAAACCGATTCTTGTTTCCTATACTTCTAATGGTGGAGTTAGCTGGACCACCGCAGAAGCCATCAATAATCCTCCTTCACCATACACTACTTCACAGGGATGTGATATTGTTACCGGTCCCGGTGGTGTGGTTTATGCTACCTGGAGAGACCACGGTGCTTCACCTTTTACGGGTAAAAGAGTAGGACTGGGTGTCTCAACAAATGGTGGTGATGACTGGACTGTAACAAACCAGGCTTTTGAAATGAATGGTGTCCGTGATGCTTCTTTTGGAACTTACGGAATTAGAGTACCGGATTTTCCCAGAATTGACGTCGATAAATCAGGAGGTCCCCGAAACGGATGGATTTACATCGTAACTAACGAGTTTAACCTTGCGCCTTCGGGTTCAGATGCTGATGTTGTAATGAATGTTTCATCCGATGGCGGCGCTACCTGGACAAGGTCAAGAGTTAACCAGGATCCAATGAATAATGGTAAGCTGCAGTTTTTCCCAGCTGTCGATGTAGATGACAATGGTGGTGTGAACGTTGTATATTATAGTAATGAAAATACAGCGGCTGATTCCTCTGAAGTCTTTGTCGCAAGGTCTCTTGATGGCGGTGCTACCTGGGATAATATACTTGTAAGTGATCATAGGTTCCGTCCACGCGCAATTTCAGGCTTAGCAGGCGGTTATTCCGGTGACTATATTGGTATCACAACTGCGAATAACAAAATATGGCCTGTATGGATGGATAATTCCACAGGGATTTACCAGCTATGGACTGCGTCTATCGAACTAGGACCTGCTATACAGCATACCCCGTTAACAAATACAGAAAATGTAACTGGACCGTATGTCATTAATGCAACAATCACACCTGCGGGTTCACCGATTGACCCCGCTGAAACAAAAGTATTCTGGTCAAGAAACGGCGCTCCATTGACTAATAGCGTAGCGATGACAAACTCCGGAGGTAATAATTGGACTGCTAATATCCCCGGGAATGGAACTGCTGCCGAATACAGGTATTACATTACTACTGAGGATAACCTTAACAGGACAGCGACAAATCCTGCTGGTGCCCCCACAAATTTTCACTCATTTATGGCATCACCGGATACACAAAATCCACAGATAACCCATACTCCTGTCGGTTCGATTCCGCTCATTAACTGGCCCGCTCCTGTTGCAGCTTCAGTTACTGATAATATCGGTGTGGATTCTGTTTATGTGAAATGGAGAATAAATTCTAACGGTGTTTTAAAACAATTTACACTCGCAAATACCGGTGGTGACAATTATGAAGGAATATTCAATTCCACTCCACCGGATGTAGATATAACTGACACAGTTTTCTATAGAGTATTTGCGGTCGATAATTCAAGTAATAGTAATCTTGACTCGACAAGTCAGCATGCAATAACATTCCTGAATAAGTTCTTTATTGAGCCCTTCCCATCGACTACATTTAATACCGGGCATTGGGCTACAATAACTGCTGTACAGATAATAAATGCAAGCGGTGTTTCTACCGGTACTTTCCCGCATCCTGTACCGTCTGAACCGAATTTCCTAACAGTAAAGAATACAACTGCTCTTCTCGAGTCTCAGACAATAGACATTAGCACATTTAATACAGCAGCGGTAATAATGCACGAAAGTGAGCACGACCTTGAACCCGGTGAAAGAGTGCACCTTGAATATTTTGCTGATAATAGCACCTGGCAGTCTTTAAATATATTTAATGGAACCGATAATGGTTTTGGTACATTCGAACCCTTCGATTCCGTTGCGTTCCTGCTTCCTTCAAATGGTCTTCATTCCGGATTTAAGATAAGGTTCAGAGGTGAAGGACTTGAAAGCACTGATGAATGGTTCTTTGATGACATCTGCATTATAGGTGATGTAGCCACCGGTAATATTACAAATACCGGAAGTATCCCTGAGAGATTTAGCCTGAGCCAGAATTATCCAAATCCGTTCAATCCAACTACAAAGATCAGTTTTGATGTTTCAAAACAGTCTTTCGTCACTTTAAAGATATATGATATCGCCGGACGCGAAGTAGCAAAGCTTGTTAATGGTAATCTCACGGCAGGGACTTATGCAGTTGACTTTAATGGTTCAGCATTATCCAGCGGTGTTTATTTCTACAGGATTGAAGCTAATGAATTCGTACAAACAAAGAGAATGATGCTAATTAAGTAGTTGGTTTAATACTGCTTAAAGTTCTTAGGCTAATATTTTACTTGTTTAATTAGTTTTACGGCTTTATATTTGTTCTACGGCGGGGGGTGTGTTCACCCCCTGCTTTTTTTTACCCGGTCCACAATCCCGTTCTATACCGGATAAGATCATCTCTGACGGGGGTCAATTATTATAAAAACTATAAGAATTTAAATTAAATAAATATTTATGAAAAAATTTATTACTTCAATAATGTTATTATGCATTCCTGTTTTATTTTTTGGGGGATGGGCAGGTAATAACAATGAAATCACTAATTCATACTATTATAAGGGACAACCCTTTGAATTGACCGTCAAGAGCGACCGTATGTTTATTAAGCTAAAAAAGGGTCATTCTGCATCAGAGCTGGAAAGCTCATTATCCGGAGTTAGAAATGTATCGCCGGTGATAAAAATCAATGAAGATGAAGACAGGTTTTTCATTACTTTAAACTCTCCCGAAGGTGATGCTTCTCTGATAAATTTAACCCGGGAGCTGATCACAATGGAAGCTGTCGAATATGCTTCACCGGTTTTTTCTCCCGATAATGGAACTACGCTCATCGGCGTCGAAAATGAAGTTATAGTACAATTTAAACCGTCAGTTAATTCAACAGAAATTAATAATTACATCAGTTCAAAAGGGTTGATCGTAAAGCAGCAGCTCGACCTGAAAGGCGGTTCATCTTTTGTTCTGACAGTAAATGAAAATGATTTTGCTATAGACATTGCAAATGAGATACATAATAGCGGCCTCGTAAATTGGTCTGAACCGAATCTGTTTTTCACCAATCTGCTATGCCATACTCCGAATGACCCGCTATATCCTCAGCAGTGGTCACTGAATAACCAGGGTAATAATATTCCTACAGGGATTATCGGGAATATCGACTGTGATATGGATGTAGACAGCGCATGGGACCTGACACTTGGCTCTGATAAGGTAATTATTGCAATCAGTGATACGGGAATTGATACTCTCCACGAAGACCTTGCCGCGTCTATGGTGCCCGGCTCGGGATTTAACTTCTTCAATAACACTCCCGGTGGATGGGATGATGGAAATCACGGTACAGCCTGTGCAGGTATTTCCGCAGGAATAGGCGATAATAACATCGGTGTATCTGGTGTCTCACCGAGTGCTCGTCTCATTGCCGTCAAATGGCTCAGTTCAGGAGGAAGCGGTAATTTTACAGGCGCGACTAATGCTACAATATACTCATACCAGCAGGGAGCCTGGGTGATAAGTAATTCCTGGGGTTTTGTCGGGGGAGCGAGCTCTGCGCTCGACCAGGCAATACTTGATGCCGTTACTCTTGGTAGAGGCGGCAAAGGAGCGATTTTTGTAGTAGCATCAGGTAATGAAAACGGAGCAATGAGATTTCCGGCTAATACAAATCCCAACGTATTATCCGTAGGAGGTATCAGCCCCTGTAACCAGAGAAAAAGTCCTACCAGCTGTGATAATGAAACCTGGTGGGGTGCGAGCTTCGGCGCAAATCTACACGTTGTAGCTCCTTGTGTAAAGATAACAACCACCGATAGAACGGGCAGTGTTGGATATTCTACAGGTAACTATGCTCCGACATTTAACGGTACTTCCAGCGCTACACCGAATGTGGCAGGTGTTTGCGGACTGGTAATGGCTGCTGATTCCAATCAAACCTGGGATACTGTCAGAGCCCGTATCACGAGATTTTCTGAAAAAAGAGGTACTTACACATATGACCAGCCCGGACCGCTTGCAACAGGGCAGTGGAATAATGAAATGGGCTACGGTCTTGTAAATGCTTACGCTGTGCTTGAGTATATTCTCGGGTCATCCGGTACGGGTCCTAATGTAACTCACACTCCAATCCAGGATAATGATGACCTTGATGGACCCTATCTTGTAAGTGCTTTCATAACTGCGAATGGTGATCCAATAGATTCGTCTGAAACAAAGGTTTTCTGGTCGAGGGACGGTGCTCCATTATCCAATAGCATAAATATGTTCAGAACAGACGCCAGCACCTGGATAGCTAATATCCCCGGTAACGGCTCTCCTGCTGAATACAGGTACTATATTACTACACAGGATATAAACGGAAACATTACGACACATCCTGCCGGAGCTCCGGGCAATTTCCATACATTTATGGTGAATTCCGATACTTCAGATCCTGTCATTTCTCACTCCGGTATTGGTGTGATGCCGCTCGTTAACTGGCCGGGTACTGTAAATGCGGAAGTTACGGATAACAGCGGAATTGATTCTGCTTACGTTAGCTGGAAGATCAATACTTCCGGTTCGCCGCGTCACTTCAGGTTATCAAATACTTCGGGGGATGACTACGAAGGTGAATTCAACTCACTGCCATCGGATGTAGATATTTTTGATACTGTTTATTACAGTGTTCACGCAGT